>JBFIFF010000123.1:0-6272 GCA_041602955.1 Gammaproteobacteria bacterium
CGGCGGTGACGGCGAGCCGGCGCCGTTCCCGCGCACCTTCAACGCCCAGTTCGTCCACGCCCAGGGCATGCGCTACGGCGAGAACCCGCACCAGCGCGCGGCGTTCTACGTCGAGCATCCGGCCGGCGAAGCGTCAGTCGCCACCGCCCGGCAGCTGCAGGGCAAGGCGCTCTCGTACAACAACATCGCCGACACCGACGCCGCGCTGGAGTGCGTCAAGCAGTTCGCCGACGCGCCGGCGTGCGTCATCGTCAAGCACGCCAACCCGTGCGGCGTCGCCGTCGCCGGCTCCCTGCTCGAGGCCTACGAGCGCGCCTACGCCACCGACCCCGAGTCGGCCTTCGGCGGCATCATCGCCTTCAACGGGGCACTCGACGCGGCCACCGCGCAGGCCATCGTCGAGCGCCAGTTCGTCGAGGTGATCGTCGCCCCGGAGGTCAGCGAGGCGGCCGTCGCGGTGGTCGCCTCGAAGAAGAACGTGCGCCTGCTCGCATGCGGTGCCTGGCCGGCCGAGGGCGCCGCGCGCCTCGACTTCAAGCGGGTCACCGGCGGGCTGCTGGTGCAGGACGCCGACCTCGCGCTGCACGGCGAGCTGCGCGTGGTGACCAAACGCCAGCCGAGCGCGGCCGAGATGCGCGACCTGCGCTTCACCTGGCGGGTGGCCAAGTTCGTCAAGTCCAACGCCATCGTCTACGGCCGCGACGGCCGCACCGTCGGCGTCGGCGCCGGGCAGATGAGCCGGGTCAACTCCGCGCGCATCGCCGCGATCAAGGCCGAGCACGCCGGCCTCGAGGTGCGCGGCGCAGTGATGGCCTCCGACGCCTTCTTCCCGTTCCGCGACGGCATCGACAACGCCGCCGCGGCCGGAATCGGCGCGGTGATCCAGCCCGGCGGGTCGATGCGCGACGACGAGGTGATCGCCGCCGCCGACGAGCACGGCATGGCGATGGTGTTCACCGGCATGCGCCACTTCCGGCACTGAACGAGGGAGGTACGGGATGAAGGTACTGGTGGTCGGCGGCGGCGGGCGCGAGCACGCCCTGGCGTGGAAACTGGCGCAGTCGCCGCGGGTCGAGACGGTCTACGTCGCGCCGGGCAACGCCGGCACCGCGCGTGAGCCCGGCGTCGAGAACGTCGCCATCGGCGCCGAGGATCTCGACGCCCTGCTCGCCTTCGCCCGGGACAACGCCGTCGACCTGACCGTGGTCGGGCCCGAGGCGCCGCTGGTGGCCGGCATCGTCGACCGCTTCACCGGAGCCGGCCTGCGCTGCTTCGGCCCGACCGCCGGCGCGGCGCAGCTCGAGGGCTCCAAGACCTTCTGCAAGGACTTCCTCGCCCGTCACGCCATCCCGACCGCGGCCTACGCCAGCTTCACCGACGTCGACGCGGCGGTCGCCTGCATCCGTGAGCGGGGGGCGCCGATCGTGGTCAAGGCCGACGGCCTCGCCGCCGGCAAGGGGGTGATCCTGGCGCAGACCGAGGACGAGGCGATCGCCGCGGTCCGCGACATGCTCGCCGGCAACGCCTTCGGCGAGGCGGGCCACCGCGTGGTGGTCGAGGAGTTCCTGGTCGGCGAGGAGGCGAGCTTCATCGTCATGGCCGACGGCACGAACGTCCTCGCCATGGCCAGCTCGCAGGACCACAAGGCGCGCGACGACGGCGACCGCGGCCCCAACACCGGCGGCATGGGCGCCTACTCCCCGGCACCGGTGGTCACCCGGGAGATCTTCGACCGGGCGATGCGCGAGGTGATCGAGCCGACCGTCGCCGGCATGGCCGCCGAGGGCCACCCCTACACCGGGTTCCTCTACGCCGGGCTGATGATCGCCCCCGACGGCACGCCCAAGGTGCTCGAGTACAACTGCCGCTTCGGCGATCCCGAGACCCAGCCGATCCTGCTGCGCCTGCGCTCCGACCTCGCGGCGCTGTGCGAGGCGGCGCTCGACGGAAAGCTCGACGAGGTCGCGGCGGAGTGGGACCCGCGCCCGTCGCTCGGCGTGGTCATGGCGGCCGGCGGCTATCCGGCGAGCTACGCCAAGGGCGCGGCGATCTCGGGCCTGCCGCAGGAGACGCCGGAGACCAAGGTGTTCCATGCAGGCACCGCCGAGGCCGACGGCGCGGTGGTGACCAGCGGCGGCCGGGTGCTGTGCTGCTGCGCGCTCGGCGACACGGTGGCCGCGGCACAGGCGGCCGCCTACGCGCTGGTTGGGCGTATCCGCTGGAAGGACGCCTACTACCGTACCGACATCGGCTACCGCGCGGTGGCGCGCGAGCGGGAGGGCTGAACCCTCAGCCGTGGAGCGGACCTGTGGCGACGACGATGCCGTCCTCGTCCGCGTAGAGGTAGCTGCCCGGCTCGAAGACGACGTCGGCGAAGCGCACGGTCACGTCGCGCTGGCCCTCGCCGCGCTTGAGGCTCTTCGCCGGGTGGGTCGCCAGCGCCTTGACCCCGACCGGCAGCTTGCCGATCTCGACGCTGTCGCGGATGCAGCCGTGGATCACCACGCCGGCCCAGCCGTTGGCCGCGGCCATGCGTGCGAGGTTGTCGCCGAGCAGGGCGCAGCGCAGCGATCCGCCACCGTCGACCACCAGCACCCGACCTGCCCCCGGCTCGCCCAGCGCCTCGCGCACCAGGCTGTTGTCCTCGTGCACCTTCAGGGTGGCCACCGGGCCGTGGAAGGCGCGACGTCCGCCGTAGTCACGCAGCAGCGGGCTGGCGACCTGCAGGGCGTCACCGTGCGCGTCGTAGAGGTCGGCGGTCAGAAGGGCCATGCGAATCTCCCGCTGCGGACAGACCGCGCGCTTTTTACCACGCCAGATGAGCCAGGGCACGTTCCCGTGCCCCGCGGCAGTGGTATAAAGGGACGAATGTTGCGCTGCGTCACGGTCCGCCCATGTCGCCCATGAAGATCCCCGCCGGACAGAACCCCACCGCCTTCGGCATCGCCCGCGCGATCCTCGACGGCTTCGAGAAGCACTACCGCATCTTCCGGGCCTGCGCACGCGACGCCAAGGGCCTCTACGAGCAGGCGGACTGGCACGGCATCCACCAGCTGGTCAAGGACCGCATCCAGTTCTACGGCGACCGCGTCACCGAGGTGGTCGTGCGACTGCACGGCGAATTCGACGCCGAGGCGATCGACGACGCGACCTGGCAGCAGGTCAAGCTGATCTACATCGGGCTGCTCAACGACCACAAGCAGCCCGAACTGGCGGAGACCTTCTTCAACTCGGTCTTCTGCCGGATCATGCACCGCACCTACTTCCACAACGACTTCATCTTCTTCCGCCCGGCCACGGCGACCGAGTACCTGGAATCCGATCCGCCCTCCTACCGCTGCTACTACCCGAGCGACCCGTGGATGCACGAGCCGCTGCGGCAGATGCTGCTCGACTTCGCCTGGTCACGGCCGTTCGCCGACCTCGAACGCGACATCCGCCGGGTGCGCGCGATGGTGCTGCGCTTCTGCGGTGGCAAGCGGCCGAAGCCCGAGGCCAACCACCAGGTGCAGATGCTGGCGTCGCCGTTCTACCGCAACAAGGCGGCCTACGTGGTCGGCAAGGTGATCAACGGCTACCACGAGTACCCGTTCGTGATCCCGGTGCTGCACGACGAGCAGGGGCGGCTCTACCTCGACACCGTCCTGCTCGATGAGGCGCACATCAACGTGCTGTTCAGCCTCAACCGCGCCTACTTCCTGGTCGAGATGGAGGTGCCGTCGGCCTACGTGCGCTTCCTGAGCAGCATGATGCCGACCAAGTCGCCGGGCGACCTCTACACCATGCTCGGGCTGCAGAAGCAGGGGAAGACCAGCTTCTACCGCGACCTCTACTACCACCTGCACCACTCGCGGGACGACTTCATCATCGCCCCCGGCATCCCCGGCATGGTGATGCTGGTGTTCATGCTTCCGTCGTTCCCGTACGTCTTCAAGCTGATCAAGGACGTGATCCCGCCGCCCAAGGAGGTCGATCGCGCGACGGTCAAGGCCAAGTACCTGCTGGTCAAGCAGCACGACCGCGTCGGGCGCATGGCCGACACGCTGGAATTCTCCGACGTGGCGCTGCCGCTCGAGCGCTTCGACCCCGAGCTCCTCGCCCAGCTGCGCGACCTGGCCCCGTCGCAGGTCGAGGAGGAGGACGGCGAGCTGATCATCAAGCACCTCTACGTGGAACAGCGCATGGTGCCGCTGAACATCTACCTCGACCGCGCCACCGAGGCCGAGGCCGAGCATGCGGTGATCGAGTACGGCGACGCGATCCGCGAGCTGGCCAGCGCCAACATCTTTCCCGGCGACATGCTGTGGAAGAACTTCGGCGTCACCCGCTACCACTACGTGGTGTTCTACGACTACGACGAGATCGAGTACCTGACCGACTGCAACTTCCGCCGCATCCCGCCGTGCCCCTACCCGGAGATGGAGCTGTCCGGGGAGGTGTGGTACCCGGTGGCCAGGAACGACATCTTCCCGGAGGAGTTCGCGCACTTCCTGCTCGGATCGCCGCGCGTGCGCAGCCTGTTCATGAAGCACCACCCGGACCTGCTCGATGCCGACGCCTGGCGGCAGATCCAGGAGAAGGTGCGCCAGGGCATCGTCGTCGACTTCTTCCCGTACCCCGAGGAGCTGCGCTTCTGCAACGTCTACCGGCGGCGCGATGCGGCGCGTCAGGCGCCGCGGGTGGCCGCGACCGGCTAACGGGCGAGGTGCGCGCGGCCCGGCCCGCCCATGGCGACCTCAGCGCGGCACGGACGACGCCTTCAACTCCGCCTCCGCGAGCTCGGCACGCGTGATCGCGAGCGCCCGGGCCACCGGTTCCGAAACCGGCAGGGCACGTGCGCGCAGGAGGCTGGCATGCGCACCCTCGAGATCGCCGAGCGCCAGCTGGGCACTGGCCAGGTTGTTCCACGCGGCGGCGACCCCGGGCTCGGCATCGAGGTAGGCGCGGTAGTGGGGCACGGCCTCCTGCGGGTGCCCGCGCAGGGCGCGAACGTTCCCGAGCCCGAACCGCGCGCCCGGGTGCCCGGGCCAGCGGCGTAGCGCAGCCCGGTAGGCCGCCTCCGCCGCCACCAGCCGCCCGACCGCCTCCAGCCCGGCCGCCGCCGCCAGCCAGGGCTCTGGTCGCGCCCCCGCGGGCACCTCGTCGGGGGGCGTGACGATCAGACCCCAGAACTCGGCGCGGCGCCAGGCGGCGGCGAAGTCGCCCGCGGGCATCGTCCTGCGACGCTGCACGCCCGAGCGCAGCACCACCGCGTCGGCGCCGGGGTCGAGGCCGACCACCACCGCATAGTGCCAGACAGGAAACCAGTCGCGGCCGAGGTTGAGCAGCACCAGGACCGGACGGCCGTCGCGCAGCGCGGCGTCGAGCGCCGCAGGCGTGCCGTCGACCGGGTAAGGGAGACGGTCGTGGCGACGGGCCGCCGCGATCACCTCGGCCTGGAGCGACCCCTGCCGGCCCGGGAGGTAGACCTGGCCGACCAGGGCCTCCGGGGTTGTCGCGGCACCGCTCGCCACCAGCGCGGTGGCCAGGGCCGCCGGCCCGCACTGATGCTCCCGCTGGGGGAAAAACGGCACCGCGGTCAGCTCGACCGCGCCGCGTTCACCCACCGGCCCGGTGGCCAGCCAGGGCCCAGGGGCGGCACAGCCGCACAACAGCAGCACCAGCGCACAGAGCAGCGGACGGGGATCGAGCCGTACCATCCCGCGCTTGGTTCAGAAAGCGCTGAAGACGTTGGTCACCCCGACCAGTTCCAGGATCAGCAGCACGATGAACACGATGCCGACCACCTCGATCACCCCCGCCCCCGCGGGCAGGCCATCGATCTCCCCGGCCAGGCGGGCCAGCTCCTGATCGCTCAGGGCCGCGATGCGTTCCTGCACCAGGGCGGGATCGACGCCCTGCCGCGCGAGTTCCCGGGCCACCTCATCCCGGGCGAGGAACGCCTCCACGCGCGCGCCATGCGCCGACGGGGCCTGTTCCACCAGGGCCTGCTGGGTACCGACGATCGCCGCCCCGGCGAGGTTGGGCGCCCCGGCACCGACCAGGCTGAGGCTGAGGGTCACGGCGAGCAGGCGTGTGCCGGTTTTGTTGACGTGCATGGCGTGCGCTCCTGTCAGGGTTGACGTAGAGGGCCGCGGCACCCGTGCAGGCCGGGTGCGACCGACCGTCCATCGAGAATAGACCACGCGACGTCGGCACGGCGCGGGGCGGCACACCGGGCCGGTGGCCCACCGCCGCATGACCGGGACCACAAAAAAGGGGGCCGCGCAACG
>JBFIFF010000124.1:0-6222 GCA_041602955.1 Gammaproteobacteria bacterium
AGCGTCGGTCCGCCCCAGGCGGCGTCGACGTGGAAGTGGGCGTCATACTCCGCGGCGAGGTCGGCCAGCGCATCGAGCGGATCGACGCGACCGGTCTCGGTGGTGCCGGCGACGCCGACGATGGCCACCACCCGGTGGCCGCGCGCGTGCCAGTCGCGGGCCGCGGCGGCCATGGCGTCCGGCCGCACCCGGTCGTCACGGTCTGCGGGGACGGCGACCAGCTGGTCGCGCCCGAGACCGAGCAGGTCGGCGGCCTTGGCCAGCGAGTAGTGGCCTCGCGCCGAGACCAGCACCACGGCGCCGGCCAGACCGCGGCGCGAGAGGGCCGCAGCGAGCCCTTCGTGCGCGACTTCCGTAAAGGCACGGTTGCGCGCCACCCACAGCGCGGTGATGTTCGCCACCGTCCCGCCCGAGCCGAACGCCCCCAGCGCACAGCCGGGGTCGTGCAGATGCCTGGCGTAGAAGGCGTCGTCGCGGCTGTAGACCAGCCGGTGCAGCATGCCGAGCACCTGGCGCTCCAGCGGCGTGAACGCCTTGGAGGTCTCGGTCTTGACCAGGTTCTGGTTGAGCCCGGTCAGCAGCTTGGTCAACGGCAACATGAAATAGGGCAGGGCGGTAGTCATGTGGCCGACGAAGCCCGGCGCGGCGGTGTGCACCGACTCGGCCACCACCTTGTCGAGCAGGAATTCGGCCTGCTCGGAGACGAAGGTCGGTGACTCCGGCAGGTTGGCGTCGGCGAAGTCGGCCTCGATCTCGGCCAGGCCGCGGTCGGTGGCGACGACGTGCTCGCCGAGGAACGCGGCGAGGTTGGCCGACAGCGCCTGCTCGATGCGCGCCAGGGTCGAGTCCGGCGCCTCGGGCACGGTGAACAGCCGCAGCAGGTGTTCCAGGCTGGCCTCGGCCGGGCGGTGGGTCATGGGCTCCCCGTTGGGTTGGTGGTCGTCGCCTGATCATGGCCGATCGCCCGCGCCCGGGGTAGGCGCCCTGGCCTGGGCGTGCGGCTGCACCCGCGCCGGGCTGGCACGCACGGCCCTGTCGGCGGCCCCACGGTCTCCCGTCCCAGGGCCTCGCGCGGCAACCCGTCGGGGAGGCGGATCAACTCAGGTCGAGGGCGTGGCGCTTGAGGTCGGCGAGCTCGACCACCTCGAGGGTGCGCACATGGGTCGCGCGCAGCACCACCTTCGGCGCCAGGCCGGCCTCGTACGCCTCCCGCCAGCGCGCCGCGCACAGGCACCAGCGATCCCCGGGCTTGAGGCCCGGGAAGGCGAACTGCGGCATCGGCGTCGACAGGTCGTTGCCGCGGCTGCGGCTGAAGTCGAGGAACTCGGCCGTCACCTGGACGCAGACGCTGTGCACGCCGACGTCCTCCGGGCCGCTCTCGCACGCACCGCTGCGCGTGAAGCCGGTGCGCGGGGCGAGGGAACAGCTCTCGAGGGGTTCGCCGAAGACGTTGCGGTGTTCGGACACGGCGTCCTCCACTGGTGCGGTACGGTCATTGTCACGCTGCACCGCCGGCCGGTCACTGACCCGGGTCAGGCGCCTCGAGCGCCAGGCGCAGGCCGTCGTGGGCCAGCACGACCTGCCCGGCCCCGGCCGCCCGCGCCTCGGCGAGCCGCGTCTCATGGCGCGCCTCGAGCGGATAGAGGTGGCTGAGCACCAGCTGCCCGACGCCGGCCTCGCGCGCCAGGCGCCCGCACTCCGATCCGGCCATGTGCCCGGGGATCTTCAGGGCATCGGGGAAGCTGCAGTCGGCGATCAGCAGGTCGGCGCCGCGCGCGAAGTCGACCAGGGCGGGGTCCAGCTCGGCGTCGCCGGTCAGCACCGCGGCGCGACCGGCGTGGCTGAAGCGGTAGGCGCGGCTCGGCAGGCGCGGGCTGTGCACGGTCGGCGCGCTGCGCACCTCGACCCCGTGCACCACCTGCCGCGCGGCGGCCTCGGCGACCCGCAGGTCGAGTGCCTTCGTCGGGGCGAGGGACCCGACGTGGGCGTCGAAGAAGGCCGGGAACCCGGGCGGGCCGAAGAGGTGCAGCGGGCGCACGTGGCGGTACCCCGGGGTGGCCCGCAGCGCGTGCACCAGCAGCGGCAGTTCGCCGACGTGGTCGGAGTGGACGTGGGTGATGAACACCGCGTCGAGGGCACGGTAGTCGCCGCCGTGCTCGACGAGCCGGCGTAGCGTCCCGCTGCCGCAGTCGACCAGCGCCGAGAAGCCCGGCGTCTGCACCCAGTAACCGGCGCAGGCGCGATCCGGCAGCGGCACGCCGGCGCCGCTGCCGAGCACGGTCAGCGCCAGGCCGGTCACGCCGCCTCGCGCAGGCGCGCGATCAGATCGCGCACCCGCTCGGGATCGACCGCGGCACGCGGCTCGCCGGCGAGCTTCAGTGCGGTGCCAACGATGACCCCGTCGGCACGGCCGACCAGCCCCGCGACCGTCTCCGCGTCGACGCCGCTCCCGACCCAAACCGGCGCCGTCCCGGCCGCGGCGCGTACCGCATCGAGCTGCGCGGCATCGATCGGCCGTCCGGTCCCGGCACCCGAGACCACCACCGCGTCGGCGCCGCCACGCACGAGCAGGTCGGCCACCTCGTCGGCCAGCGGGCGTGGCCCTCCGAGCGGGGAGGAGTGCTTGACGTCGACGTCGGCGAGGACCCGGATCGCCGTCGCCCCCAGCCGCGCGCGCTCGCGCAGCAGGCGGTCGGCCGCCCCCTCGATCACCCCCTGGTCGGTGACCCGCGCCCCGCACAGCACGTTGACGCGGATGAAGGCAGCATCGGCAGCGTGGGCCACCGCCAGCGCCGCCAGTGCATCGTTGCGCAGGCAGTTGACGCCGAGCGGCAGGGCGCAGCGCGCGCGCACCGCGCAGGCCAGCGCGGTCATCTCGGCGACCACGTGCGGCGGCAGCGCACCGGGATGGAACGGCGCATCGCCGAAGTTCTCCAGCATCAGGCCATCGACGCCACCGGCGGCCAGCGCCTCGGCGTCGGCCAGCAGCCGTGCGCGGATCGCGGCGCGATCGCCGTCGTAGAACGGGGCCCCGGGCAGCGGCAGCAGGTGCAGCATGCCGACCACCGGCAGCGGCCGCGAGGCCCATTCCGGCAACAGGGGACGGATCACGCCGGCGGCGCCTCCAGGCCGTCGACGGCGACGAGGCGCGAGTCGGTCAACCCCCTGCGCAGCTCGCGCCAGGGCGCGTAGGCCTCGGATTCGTACCAGGCGCGCAACTGCGCCATGTTCGGGAACTCGATGATCACCATGCGGCGCGGTTGCCAGTCGCCCTCGAGCCGCAGCATCTCGCCGCCGCGCGCGAGGTAGCGCCCGCCGTACTCGGCGGCGACGCGCACCACCGCCTCGAGGTAGCCGCTGGCGCGATAGGCGTCCATGTCATGGGGGGCCACGTCGGCCAGGAGGTAGGCAGGCATGTGTCTCTCCAGCGAGGCGCGCCGCGCGGTCGGCACACGGAGAGTTTACCCGTCACGCCGGGCCTGGGAATGCATCTGCTAAGATGGCCGCCCTGCCGCCGCGCCCGCCCACCCCGAGGCCACCGCCATGTCCGACGACGAGAGCCCGTACGACGTTGCCGCCCGCGAGGCGGTCGAACTCGGCAACCGGCTCGCCGACGACGATCAGGAGGCCCACCTGTGGGACATCGCCGACGGCCTGCTGGCCGGCGCGATCCAGTACTGGCTCTACGCCCGCCAGCCGTGCGGCGACCCGCGCTGCGAGGAGTGCGCCGAGGTCAGCACCGCCGAGCAGCGTCTCGCCGTGCTGCGTGAGCTGACCGACGAGTACGCCCACGACAGCGAGTACTTCCACACGCCGACCGACAGCAACGTCGGCCGCGCCTGAACGCCCCCAGCGACCCGCGCGGGCGTCGTCACGACCCCGCCGAGCTGATCTGCGTCATTTAGTTAATATTATTAAATTCTGATAAACTTCCGCGAAACCTTGCAACGCGGGAGTACCGACATGGCCGTCGTGGACCTGACCGACGCGACCTTCGAGCAGACCATCAAGGACAACGACCTGGTGCTGATCGACTTCTGGGCACCGTGGTGCGGCCCCTGCCGCAGCTTCGCGCCGATCTACCAGAAGGCCGCCGAGCGCCACCCCGGCGTGGTGTTCGCCAAGGTCAACACCGAGGAGCAGCAGGCGCTCGCCAACCACTTCCAGATCCGCTCCATCCCCACGGTGATGGTGGTCCGCCAGCAGGTGATCCTGATGGCCCAGCCGGGGGTGCTGCCTGAATCGGCCCTCGACGACGTGATCGCCCGCGCGCAGGAGCTCGACATGGACGCGGTGCGCGCCGAGATCGCGGCACAGTCGCAGGCGCCCGCCGCCACGACTCCGGCCTGAACCGCGCTCAGTCCGCCTCCGTGGCGGGCAGTGCCGGCGGACGCCGCAGCCCGGCGACGACCGCCAGGTAGTTCGGCTCGCCGGGGTCGATGTGGCCGTGGCGCACCAGGAAGTCGATCGCGACCAGCGCACAGTTGGGCTTGAACGCGTCGCTTTCGCGCAACGTCTGCGCCAGCCGGTCGAGCGACCAGAGCTCGAATGACTCGACTTCGCCGTCGTGGGCGCGCGGCACGAAGTCGGCCGGCAGTTCCAGGTCGTAGGTGTAGATCACGTCCGGCTTGAGGCCGTGCACGCTCTCCTGGCAGTAGGTCACCGCTCCGACGGGGCGCGCCTGGCGCGCCAGCTCCTCCGGAATCGACGCCTCCTCGGCACACTCCTTGACCAGGTTCTCGGCCAGCGTCAGGTCGTAGGGCAGCCCTCCGGCCACCAGCTGGTCGAGGCGTCCCGGGAAGTTCCACTTGTCGCGCGCGCGGCGCGCCACCCAGACCTGCATCTCGTCGCGCCGGCGGACGAAGCCGTTGAGGTGCTGGCCGAAGGCGCGCACGCCGAAGTGGGGCGCCGCGGCCCGGTCCAGGGTGCAGACCGCCGCCTCGCGGCCCGCCGGCGTCACCGGGTAGCGCTCGCCGTGGTAGCGCGGCACCACGCCGTCGTCGACCAGCGCGCGCACCACGCCGTCGAGCGCCTCGCTGGCCGCCTCGAAGGTCCACAGCGCGCGCTGCAGCGCGACCGCGTCCGCGTCGATGGCGAACACCTCGGGGAAGGCCGCCAGGCGCGCGACGAAGTCGGGACGCATCCAGCCGACCGTGTGACCTCCGGCAAGGAACGGCACGAAGCCCGCCGGATCGCAGCGGTTGCAGGCGTCGATGCGGTCGAGGTAGGCCATGCCGGGTCCGGTGGCGGGCGGGTCCCTTGGGGCAAGCATGCCGCGGACGCTCCCCGCGGTACACCCCTCCAGGTCAAGCCGGCGCGACGCCGACGTGGGGCGTGCCTCAGCCGGCGTTGGCCACGGCGATCGCCCGGTCGACCACCTCGCGCTGGCTGCTGAAGCAGCCGCGGTAGGCGAAGTCGTCGACCAGCACGTGACCGTAAAGCCAGTTGGTCAGGAACTCGCGCACCTCGGCGCGCACCTCCGACTCCTCGGCGTGCAGTTCATGCGCCTGGATCTCGAGCAGCCGCTCGCGGATGCGCCGGTGCTCGCCGAGGTGGTAGGCGAGCCCGTCGTAGTTGCAGTCGGCCATGGCGCGCTCCTCGCGGGCGAAGTGCGCCTGCACGACCTGCATCAGCCGGGTGAACAGCGCGTTGATGTCATCGGTGGGCAGGTGGCGATCGTGGGCCGCGACGAGCTCGTTGAGAGCGAGGATGATCCGTTCGTGGTCGGCGTCGAGCTCGGCGACGCCGACGCTCATGTGCTCGCCCCAACGCACCCCGAGTGGCGCGCCCTGGTCCTCCACGCTCATCCTTACCCCCCGTTCCCGGGCCGGCGCCCGGCTGCCGCGCTGTCGGTCGGGTTCGATTCTGACAGGCGCCTCCGGCCTGGGCAATGCTCGCGCGCCGCACCGAGCGCCTCACGCGGCGGGCCGGTGGCAACGAGATTCTTTCGATGCGAAGGCGCGCACCCACACCCCCTGTCGACCCGACTGGCCTGGCGCGAACGGTGATCGCTCAGACCCGGCTGCCGTCCGAGAACGTGCACGCACTCCCACCCGGCCGGTCACGCCTTCGGTCTGTCGGGGCGGGGCATGCTGCGCTTTCGGCACGCGCGGCCGGCCCGGGCCCGGCTACGCATTGCCGGCCCGGACCAGAAGCCGGTCGAGAAGTGCCGCCGGCAGCAGGCGGCGCAGCGCAGCGAACAGCCGCGTCGGCAGCGTGACC
>JBFIFF010000125.1:0-6222 GCA_041602955.1 Gammaproteobacteria bacterium
AGCGTGTCGGCGACGCTCTCGAGCTCGCGCGCCTCGGGGGCGTCGATGCCGGCGAGCTTCGCCCTGAGTTCGGTGACCCGCTCGCGCTGCTCGTGGATGCCGGCCTCGTCGTCCTGCTCGGCGTAGCGCAGCGCGCCGGCCAGGTCGGCGCCGATGCGGTCGCTCAGCGTGGCGAGCAGCTCCTCTGCGTACTCGCGTTGCTTGTCGAGGGTGAGGCGGAAGCCGAGGCCGAACTCGGCGTTGTCCTCGAACAGCGAGTTGGACCAGGTGACGCCGCGGCCGTCGGCATTGGCCGCCCAGGGCGTGCTCGGTAGGTTGCCGCCGTAGATCGAGGAGCAGCCGGTGGCGTTGGCCACCAGCGCGCGGTCACCGAACAGCTGCGAGACCAGCTTCACGTACGGCGTCTCGCCGCAGCCGACGCAGGCGCCGGAGGCGTCGAACAGCGGCTCGAAGAGCATCGCGCTCTTCATCTTGGCGGTCTCGACCTGGGTGCGGTCGTACTCCGGCAGGCCGTAGAAGAACTCGAGGTTTTCCGTCTCCTGCGCGCGCAAAGGCGCCTGGGGGGCCATGTTGAGCGCCTTGTGGCTGGAGTCGCTCTTGGACTTGGCCGGGCAGACGTCGACGCACAGCGTGCAGCCGGTGCAGTCCTCGGGGAAGACCTGGTAGGTGATGTGCAGCCCGGGCGCGAACTCCTTGCCCTTGACCGGCACGTGCTTGAAGGTGGCCGGCGCCCCGGCGGCGGCGCTCTCGGGGAACACCTTGCAGCGGATCGCCGAGTGCGGGCAGACGAAGGCGCACTTGCCGCAGTAGATGCACAACTCCGCATCCCACACCGGGATCTCCAGCGCCAGGTTGCGCTTGTCCCAGCGCGCGGTGCCGACCGGATAGGTGCCATCGCACGGCAGCATGCTCACCGGCAGGCGGTCGCCGTTTCCGGCGATCAGCGCGCCGGTGACCCGGCGCACGAACTCCGGCGCCGCCGGGTCGACCGGCGGGCGCTTCTCGAGGGTGCTCGAGACCGCTTCGGGGATCGCCACCTCGTGCAGGCGCGAGAGCGTCGTGTCGATGGCGGCGAAGTTGCGTGCGACGATGGTCCTGCCCTTGGCGCCGTAGGTCTTCTCGACCGCGTGCTTGATCGCCGCGATCGCCTCGTCGCGTGGCAGGATGCCGGAGATCGCGAAGAAGCAGGTCTGCATCACGGTGTTGATGCGCGCGCCCATGCCGGTCTCACGTGCCACCTCGATGGCATCGATGACGTAGAAGCGCAGCTTCTTGTCGATCACCTGCCGCTGCATGCGCGCGGTCAGGGTGTCCCACACCGCGTCGGGCGCGGTCGGGGAGTTGAGCAGGAACACCGCGCCGTCGGCCGCCTTGTCGAGCATGTCGTAGCGCTCGAGGAAGCCGGGCTGATGGCAGGCGACGAAGTTGGCCTCGCCGTCACCGATCAGGTAGCTCGAGCGGATCGGCTGCGGGCTGAAGCGCAGGTGGGAGACGGTCGCCGCGCCGGCCTTCTTGGAGTCGTAGACGAAGTAGCCCTGGGCGTAGAGTTCGGTCTCCTCACCGATGATCTTGATGGTGTTCTTGTTGGCGCTGACCGTGCCGTCGCTGCCGAGGCCGTAGAACACCGCGCGGGTCAGCCCCTCGACCGGGTCGACCGCGAAGCCGGCATCGGCGTCGAGGCTGGTGTGGCTGACGTCGTCGACGATGCCGACGGTGAAGCCGTTCCTGGGCCGTTCGGCGGCCAGGGCGTCGAACAGCCCCTTGATCATGGCGGGGTTGAACTCCTTCGACGCCAGACCGTAGCGGCCGCCGACCACGCGTGGCAGCTCGGCGAAGCGCGGCGTCTCCGCCTGGTGGTCGCCGACCAGCGCGGCGAGCACGTCCTTGTAGAGCGGCTCGCCCCCGGCACCGGGTTCCTTGGTGCGGTCGAGCACGGCGAGGCGCCGCGTGGAAGCGGGCAGGGCGTCGATGAACGCCTCGGCGGCGAACGGGCGGTAGAGGCGCACCTTGAGCAGGCCGACCTTCTCGCCGCGGGCGCTGAGGGTCTCGACCACCTCCTCGACCGCCTCGGCCCCCGAGCCGACGATCACCACGACGCGCTCGGCGTCGGGCGCGCCGACGTAGTCGAACAGCCGGTACTGGCGCCCGGTCAGTTCGGCGAAGCGGTCCATCGCCGCCTGCACCACCGCCGGCATGCGCGCGTAGAAGGGATTCACCGCCTCGCGCGACTGGAAGTAGACGTCGGGGTTCTGCGAGGTGCCGCGGATCACCGGGCGGTCCGGGGAGAGCGCGCGGCCGCGGTGTGCCTGGACCAGCGCGTCGTCGATCATGGCGCGGACCGTGTCGTGGTGCACCAGCTCGATCTTGCTCACCTCGTGCGAGGTGCGGAAGCCGTCGAAGAAGTGCAGCATCGGCACCCGGCCCTCGAGGGTCGCGGCATGGCTGATCAGCGCCATGTCCATCACCTCCTGCACCGAGTTCGAGGCGAGCATCGCCCAGCCGGTCTGGCGCACCGCCATGACGTCGCTGTGATCGCCGAAGATCGACAGCGCGTGCACCGCCAGGGCGCGCGCCGAGACGTGGAACACCGCCGGGGTCAGCTCGCCGGCGATCTTGTACATGTTGGGGATCATCAGCAGCAGGCCCTGCGACGCGGTGAACGTCGTCGCCAGCGCGCCGGTCTGCAGCGCGCCGTGCACGGCGCCGGCGGCCCCCGCCTCGCTCTGCATCTCGATCACCTCGGGCACGCTGCCCCAGAGGTTGCGGCGGCCGGCCGCGGACCAGGCGTCGCAGTACTCGCCCATCGGCGAGGACGGGGTGATCGGGTAGATCGCGATGACGTCGCTGCACAGGTGCGCGACGTAGGCGGCGGCTTCGTTCCCCTCGAGGGTCACCGCGTGGGTCAGTGCCATGAGACTCCCCCTGCTCGGTCACGGCCGGCCGCCCCGGATTCTGGGCATGGGCCTGGTGGGCGGGGCGTGGTGGGAAGGACCGGGCACGGGCCGGTTCGGCGGTGGTCGCATCCTTCCCTGGCGGATTCGCTCCTGCTCTCCGACCGCCCGGTCCGCCCAGAGCCGCCGCCCGGTAACCCGGGCCACGGTCGCGCGAGTCTAGCATGCGACCCGGCGCCCCGCAATGCGGGTATTGCCGTGATTAACTAATTAAATCAGAAAGTTACGAAGAGATATCGGATGGGATTCGCACTCGGCACGGGGCGTCAGCGCTCGAGGAAGCGCGGCATGATCTCGACCAGGTTGCACGGCCGGGTGCGGGCGTCGAGCTGGTGGACGATGATCTTGTCCCAGCCGTCACGGCAGGCGCCGGACGAGCCAGGCAGGCAGAAGACGATGGTGCCGTTGGCGACCCCGGCGAGGGCGCGCGACTGCAGCGTGGAGGTGCCGATGTCCTGGTAGGAGAGGCTGCGGAACAGCTCCCCGAAACCGAGGATCACCTTGTCGAGCAGCGGTTCGATCGCCTCGGGGGTGCCGTCGCGCCCGGTCAGGCCGGTGCCGCCGGTGGTGATCACCGCATGGACCCCCGGGTCGGCGATCCAGCGCGACACCGTGGCGCGGATGCGGTAGCAATCGTCGGGCTCGATCGCCTTCTCGGCGAGCAGGTGGCCGGCCGCGGTGAGGCGCTCGACCAGCGTGCGGCCCGACTTGTCCTCGGCCTCGGTGCGGGTGTCGGAGACCGTCAGCACGGCGATGTTCAGGGGCAGGAAGGCGCGCTCGCCACCGCCGTGGGCCATCTCCATCGGGGCGTTCCTCCTCAGTCGTTGGCCACCGGCTCGGGGTGGCATGCCTCGGTGCCGTCACGCAGCAGCAGGTAGGTGATGCTGTCGTTGAGGGCGTTGAACGAGGCGTCGATGACGTTGGTCGACACCCCCACCGTGGTCCAGTGCTCGGTGTGGCCGTCGCTGCTCTCGATCATGACCCGGGTGACCGCGCGAGTGCCCTGGTTGGGGGTCAGGATGCGCACCTTGTAGTCGACCAGGCGGAGGTTGGCGAGCTGTGGGTAGTGGGGGATGAGCACCTTGCGCAGCGCGGCGTCGAGGGCGTTGACCGGGCCGTTGCCCTCGGCCACCGCCATGGTGCGCTCGTCGCCGACCTCGAGCTTGACCGTGGCCTCGGAGAGGGTGACCAGCTCGCCGGTGGCGTTCCAGCGCCGCTCGTCGAAGACGCGGAAGCTGTTGAGGCGGAAGTACTCGGGCACCTCGCCGAGGACGCGCCGGGCGAGCAGCTCGAAGCTCGCCTCGGCGCCGTCGTAGGCGAAGCCGTCGTACTCGCGCTCCTTGACCAGGTCGAGCAGGCCGGCCACCTGCGGGTCGCGTGGATTGACTTCGAGGCCGATCTCGCGCAGCCGGGCGAGGATGTTGGAGCGCCCGGCCTGGTCGGAGACGACGATGTGACGACGGTTGCCGACCAGGTCGGGGACGATGTGCTCGTAACAGCGCGGGTCCTTCTCCACCGCCGAGACGTGCAGGCCGCCCTTGTGGCTGAACGCCGACTCGCCGACGTAGGCGGCGTTGCGCTCCGGGATGCGGTTGAGACGCTCGTCGAGCAGCCGCGAGACATGGGTCAGGCGGGTGAGGTCGTTGGCCGTGGTGCCGGTGGTGTAGCCCAGCTTGAGGATCAGCGACGGGATGATCGCGATCAGGTTGGCGTTGCCGCAGCGCTCGCCGAGGCCGTTGAGCGACCCCTGCACCTGGCGCGCGCCGGCCTCGACGGCGAGCAGGCTGTTGGCCACCGCATTGCCGGTGTCGTCGTGGCAGTGGATGGCGAGGTGGCTGCCCGGGATCTTTTCGGCGACCGCGCCGACGATGCGCTCGACTTCCTTGGGCAGGGTGCCGCCGTTGGTGTCGCAGAGCACGATCCAGCGCGCCCCGGCCGCGAAGGCCTTCTCGATGCAGGCCATGGCGAAGCCGGGATCGGACTTGTAACCGTCGAAGAAGTGCTCGGCGTCGAACAGGACCTCGTCGACGCGGTCGTCGAGGAAGCGCACGCTCTCCTCGATCATCGCCAGGTTCTCGTCGCGTGCGATGCCCAGCGCCACGTCGACGTGGAAGTCCCAGGTCTTGCCCACGATGGTGATGGCGCGGGTGTTGGCGGCGAGCAGCTTGGCCAGCCCCGCGTCCTGGTCCACCGCCACGCCGTTGCGTCGGGTCATGCCGAAGGCGGCCAGGCGTGCGCGGTGCAGTGGAGGGGCGTCGGCGAAGAAGGCGTCGTCGGTCGGGTTGGCACCCGGCCAGCCGCCCTCGATGTAGTCGATGCCGAGCTGGTCGAGCTCGCGCGCGATCACCACCTTGTCGGCGCTGGTGAAGTCGATGCCCTCGGTCTGCGCGCCGTCGCGCAGGGTGACGTCGTAGATGGTGACGCGGTCGGTGCTCATCGGAAGTCCGTATGCCGTTCTCGGGCGACCGCCGCGGGGGCGCTCGCGCTGGGAACGGGCAGGGTACCCGCAACGCGACGGCAGGAAAAGCGGGCTGAATCAATTGCCAGGGTCGAGGCGGCGCGGCCGGGGGCTGGCCAAAAAGAACCCCGCAGGGGAGTGCGGGGTGATCAGGGGTATTTGGGAGGCTTGACCGGGCGCATCTTGCGCCTGACTTGCGTCCACGCTTCAAGGCCTTGGAGCGGAGGGAGGGCCGTCCTTGGCAGGTCGGTCCCTCGACCTGCCGCCGGCGTGCGTTCCTTGCCCATGCGGTTGCCGGCGCTTTCCTCCCTCGATGAAAACCCTACCTCATATAAGCGTTTAATAAAATTCGTAGGAATACGTATTTTCCGGTCAGCCCGCGGCGGCCCGCACCGGGTTCGCCAGCCGGCCGATGCCGTCGATCTCGACGACGATCTCGTCTCCCGGGGAGAGGAACACCGGGGGGGTGCGCGCGAAGCCGACCCCCTCGGGGGTGCCGGTGAGGATCAGCGTGCCGGGGAGCAGGGTCAGGTCGCGGCTCAGCTCGGCGATCAGCCGGCGTACCGGGAAGAGCATGTCCTCGCTCCCTTGCTCCTGCATGACGGTGCCATTGAGCACGCTGCGTACCGTCAGGTCCTGTGGGTCGGGCACCTCGTCGGCGGTGATCAGCTCCGGGCCGAGCGGGCAGAAGCCGTCGAAACTCTTGCCGCGCACCCATTGCCCGCCCCCGCCGCGCTTCTGCCAGCGACGCGCGGAGACGTCGTTGGCGCAGGTGTAGCCGAGCACGTGGTCGAGGGCGTCGCCCTCGGTCAC
>JBFIFF010000126.1:0-6139 GCA_041602955.1 Gammaproteobacteria bacterium
CCGCTGCGCCCGACCCGGATCGAGGGTTCGGCGAACCACCTGATCCACCCCCCTCGCACCAGCCCTCGAAGGAGCAGACGATGACGGTTGTGCTGGAGGACGCCGCGCCGGAACAGGAGGATGGACGGCCCTCGAACGGAGAGATCGTGTCGCACGATGCGGGCGATGGCATCGTCCGGGCCCCGGCGGAGCCACCGGATGCGGACGACCCCGATGGCGACGCGGCGGCGCCGGACGCGGCGACACAGGGGGGTGCCGCCCCGGCATCCTCGCGCGTGGCGGAGGTCGAGCCGGGGGAGACCCGGGAGTTCGATTTCGAACCCCACGAGGAGGAACCGCTGGAGACGGGCAGCCCCTCGCCTCTGGCGCTCGGCCTGCTGCTGGGCATGCTGATGCTCGCCGGGGTCGCCGGCTGGCTGGTCCAGCAGTCGCGTCTCGACAACCTCGAGGCGCAGTTCCACCAGCTCGACGAGCGGCTGCAGGTGGTGGTGGGCGACGTCCGGCGCCAGGGGGAGTCGCTGCGCACCTACCTGACCGACCCGCGCGGGCCGGTCAGTGCCGTGGCGCAGGGGCGCACGAGCGAGCAGCTGGCCGAACTCGAGTCGCAACTCGCCGAGCAGCGCGCGCTCGTCGCGGCGCTGGAGAAGCGCGTCGCCAACCAGGACGGGGCACTGGCGGAGCTCGACCGCCGGGCGGGACAGCTCGAGAAGCAGCCCCTGGCCTCACCCGCCGCGCCGCGCCGCCCGCCGAGCGTGGCGGTGGACGAGGCGGCCGAACCGCCGGTCGGCTACGTCGTCGTCCTCGCCTCGCTGCCCGAACGCCCGCTGGCGTTGCAGGAGATCGATGCCCTGCGCGCCAAGGGGCTGAGCGTGGTGCTGCGCGAAGCACGCATCAACAACGCCACCTGGTACCGGGTGCAGGCCGAGGGCTTCCGCGACCGCGAGTCGGCCAGCGCCTTCGCCCGCCTCGCCGAGTCGCGTCACGGGGTCGTCGGCGCCTGGGTCGTGGCGCCCTGACGCTCCCGCCGGCGAGCGCCAGCCGCCCACACCGGGGCCACGCGCCCGGGCACGAGGGCGGAAGCTACCTGCTGCGCTTCGACCTCGACACGCCGGCAACACTCACGGTCGGGCGTCTGGGCATCGTCTTCCTGCCGGCCGGAACGCTGCTCTACGTCGGCAGCGCCTTCGGGCCGGGCGGGGTCGCCGCACGCGTCGGGCGCCACGTCGCCGGTCGTGGCCGCCCGCACTGGCACGTCGACCGGCTGCGTGCGCTCGCTCCGGTCCGCGAGGTCTGGTTCAGCCACGCCGGCACGCGTCTCGAGCACGCCTGGGCCGCCGCGCTGCTGGCGCTGCCCGCAGCGCGCCTCCCGGTGCCGTGCTTCGGCGCCAGCGACTGCCGCTGCCCTGCTCACCTGGTCGCGTTCGCCCGTGCCCCGTCACGGACGACGCTCGCCCGGCTGCCCGGCGGCGAGGGGATGCGCCGGTGGGTCCCGTGAGGCGCTGGTTACGGGTCCGTTTCTGGTAACATCGCGCGACTTCCCACCACGTTTACAGTCAACGGAGAAGATGTATGGCACGTCGCAAGTCGCTCGAGAAGATGTCCGCAGAAGAGCTCTACGAGCTGGCCCGTGAGCGCGAGCAGCAGGAGGCCGCCGCGGTCGACCAGTCCAAGGAGCAGATCGCCGAACTCAGGGCGCAGCGCAAGGCACTGGTCGCCGAGCACAACAAGGCGCTCAAGGCGATCGATAAGGAGATCTCGCGGCTGCAGGGTGGCAAGAAGCGCGCCGCTCGCCGTGGTGGCGGGGCCCCCCGCGGTCAGCTCAGCGCACGTGCCCTGGAGCTGGTGGTCAAGCACGGGCCGATCAAGGGCAAGGACCTCAAGGCGCGCCTCGAGAAGGAGGGGCTCGACGCCACCTACCTGGCGCAGACCCTGGCGGGCCTGAAGAAGAAAGGGCAGGTCGCCTCGCCGAGTCGGGGCGTCTACCAGGCCGCCTGAATCGCGTGCGCCTCTACCTCGTCCAGCACGGCCGTTGCGTCGACGAGGTGGAGGACCCGGCACGCCCGCTCAGCGCGGACGGCCGGCGCGAGGTGCAGAGCGTGGCCG
The DNA here is from genome assembly GCA_041602955.1 of Gammaproteobacteria bacterium. Classification (GTDB taxonomy): domain Bacteria; phylum Pseudomonadota; class Gammaproteobacteria; order QNFN01; family QNFN01; genus QNFN01. Next base: position 2,104 of record JBFIFF010000126.1, read on the forward strand.
ACATCGCGCGTCACTTCGCGGTGCCGGTCGCGCGCATCGACCACAGCGGCAAGCTGCGTGCGCGGCAGACCGCCGAGTTGCTGGCCGACGCCCTGGCTCCACCCGAGGGGGTGCGTGAGCGTACCGGCCTGGCCCCCAGGGACGACGTCGTGGCGTTCGCGCGCGACGGACTCGGGGACGACGGGCTGATGCTGGTCGGACACCTGCCGTTTCTCGAGCGTCTCGCCGGCCTGCTCCTGGTGGGCGACCCCGAGCGACGGATCCAGCGCCTGCAGAACGCCGGCATCCTCGCCCTCGAACGCGAGGAGGAGGGCGGGCCGTGGTCGGTGCGCTGGGCGGTGACGCCGAACCTCGACTGAGGATCGGGCCGGATCCGATCCGCGCAGGGGCGCGGGGCCTCGGGCGCGCGTCGTGCTCCCGGTTCCGCCTGGCGCGGCCCGTCACCCGAACTGCTATGGTCGCTCCACGACTTGTTCCAGGAACCCACCATGACCCCTGACGAGGGCCGCGGACGGCTCGACCGCGAGATGGGCCTCGCTCACGCCGACTTCTGGCGCCTGCTGCCGCAGGCGGTCGGCGATTGCCCGTGGCGGGCCGATGGCACGCGGGTCGGGATCGAGGTCGATGGGGGACGGGTCGAGATCGAGCTCGGACCCGAGGGGGAGCGACGCATCGCCGGGCTCACGCTGCCGTCGACCACGGTGCGCTTCCGCTGGGAGGGGGTGGCGCGCCCCGCCTTCGACGCCTTCCTGGAGCGTTTCGACCGCTACTACCGTCGCGGCGGCGGCTAACCGCCGGCCACCGGCGGCCACATGGCCACTTCGTCGTTCTCCTCCAGCGTCCGTTCCTCCATGGCGTCGGGGGCGACGTAGAACCCGTTCACGAGGACCAGGTGCACCTGCTCGCGGGGCAGGGCGAAGCGCTCGACCAGGGTCGCCGGCGTCGCGCCCGGCGCCACCTCGACCCACTGCTCGCCCCCCTGCGCGCCGGGCAGCAGCGGGCGCAGCGACGCGAACAGTTTCAGCTTGACCCGCACCGCCGTGACCGGCTCAGAGCTGCACCGAGCAGCCGACCAGCGCCTGCATGATTCGCGTGGGGTCGCGCTGCAGGCGCCCCTTCCACGCCCCGAGGCGCTGGCGCGACTGGATCAGGCCGCGCAGCGCGCCGACGTGTTCGGTCAGGCCGAGCCCGGTCGCGCCGACCAGGCGGTCGTCGGCGAACTGCAGGTTGAGGTAGCGGAAGCGCTCACGGTCGAGCAGCTCGGCGCTGTCGCCCCCATCGACCCCGCCCCAGTCGCCGAACGAGCAGGAGATCAGGCCGAGGGTGTCGAGGACGTTCATCGCCAGGCCGCCGGGGTAGGCGGTCGGGTGGACGGCCATGTTCAGCGCCGCGCAGCGACCCTGGTCGGCGGCGACCGGCTGGATGGCGTGCACCACGCGGTTGCCGGTGCTGAAGTCGCGTCCCTGGGCCACGTCGCCGGCGGCGTAGATGCCGGGCTTGCTGGTGTGCAGGAATTCGTCGACCAGGATCCCGGTGTCGGTCTCGATGCCCGAGCCGGCCAGGAAGTCGACGTTCGGTCGCACGCCGGCGGCGAGGATCAGCAGCTGCGCGGGCAGGCGAGTGCCGTCGTCGAGGGCGATGTCGAGCCGCGCATCGCCGGCCTCGACGGCGGTCACCGAGACCCCGGTGCGCACGCGGACGCCGTGTTTCTCGCACCATGCCTGCAGCAGACCGCCGGCGTTGGCGTCGAGCATCCGCGCGACCATACGCTCGGCCATCTCGACCACCGTCAGCTTGACGCCGCGCGCGGCCAGCGCCTCGAGCACGATGCAGCCGATGAAGCCGGCGCCGAGCAGCACCACCTCGGCGTCCCGTTCGGCCAGGGCGGCGATCGCGCGTGCATCGGTCAGCGTCCAGCAGGTCTGCACCCGAGGGTCGTCGAGTCCCGGGATCGGCGGACGGTTCGGCCGCGAGCCGGTGGCGATGAGCAGGTGGTCGAAGCCGAGGGTCTCTCCGTCGTCGAGTGCCAGCTGCGAGGCGTCGGTGTCGACGGCGCGTACCCGCGCGTGGACCAACTCGATATGACGTCGTTCGAAGTGGTCGGCCTCGCGGCGCAGGCGGGTGCCGTCCTCGTCGATCTTGCCCTCGAGCAGGTAGGGGAGTGCCATGCGCCCGTAGGGCGGCTCCGGCTCGTCGCCGAGGAGCACGACGGTCGCGCCCGGGTCGGCGTCGCGGAGGGTGTCGGCAGCGATCACGCCGGCCGGACCGTTGCCGATGATGACGTGCTTCATGGGACGACTCCTGCGCTGCGCGGAAGCGATACGAAAGGCCCCCGCCCGGAAGGACGGGGGCCCCTGATCAGACGGGCACGTGGCTCACAGCCCGAGGCGCTTGCGCGTCGCGTCGCTCGGCACGCCGTCCTTGCCCCAGCCACGCAGCTGGTAGTACTCGGGCAGCATCTGGTCGAGCTTGTTGACCAGCCCCTTGGCCGGGCCGGTCTTGGCCGCCTCGGTCAGCAACCGCTTGGGCAGCATGTCCTCCTTGGCCGAGAGCCCCGCCCTGAGGTTGAAGTCGCGCTCGAGGTTCCACACCCGCTCGCCGAGCTCGGTGAGGTTCTCGACCGTCCACTCGCCCTCGCACGCGGCGTCGACCTGCGGCGCGACGTCGGCCAGGGTCCAGGCGAACGACGTGAACAGGCAGATCCCCGCCGAGTCGAATGCCGCGGTGGCGTCCTGGAACGCCTTGACCAGCTCCGCCTTGCCCTCGGTCACGTGCGGGTCGGTCTTGACCGGGATGCCCAGCACCTCCGAGGCGACGGTGTAGCCACGCAGGTGGCAGGCGCCGCGGTTGCTGGTCGCGTAGGCCAGGCCCATGCCCTGGATGCCGCGCGAGTCGTAGGCCGGGAACTCCTGCCCCTTGACCGACATCGACAGCTCCGGACGCCCGTACTTCTCGCACAGCCGCTTCGAACCGAGCCCCAGCTCCTGGCCGAACCCCTCGCCTTTGCCGGTCATTTCGACCAGGTCGGCCAGCGCCTCGGCCGAACCGAACTTCGGCGCCACCTCGCCGGTGTCCACGCCCTCCAGCGCGCCGACGTCGTGGAGCTCCATCGCCGCGCTCAACGTCGCCCCGAACGAGATCGGGTCCATGCCGTAGGCGTTGCACAGGAAGTTGGCGTAGGTCAGCGCCTCGAGATCGTCCACCCCGCAGTTGGCCCCCAGCGACCAGGCGTTCTCGTACTCCAGACCGCCCGAGGCGCCCCAGTACTCCGGCTTGTTCTTGACCGTGAAGTGGTTCTTGTCCAGGCGCGAGACCCGCCCGCAGGCGATGGTGCACGCGAAACAGGCCGCGTTGGTCACCAGGTTGGGCTTGCCGTCGGTCGGGCGCGGTTCGTGCATCGCCTCGCCGGAGATCTTGCCCGCGCCCTCGAACTGCACGTCGCGGTGGTTGCGCGTCGGCAGTGCCCCGGTCTCGTTGATCACGTTCATCAGCACCTGGGTGCCGTAGGTCGGCAGCCCCTGGCCGGTGACGGCGTTGTCGGCCAGCACCTTCTTGGCCGCGGTGGTCGCCTCCATGAAGCGCGTCGGATCCTTGACCGTGCGCACCCCCTGGGTGCCGCGGATCGCCACCGCCTTGAGGTTCTTCGCGCCCATCACCGTGCCGACGCCCGAGCGGCCCGCCGCGCGGTGCAGGTCGTTGACCACGCATGCGTAGAGCACGCCGTTCTCGCCGGCCGGGCCGATCGACGAGATGCGGATCTGCGGTTCCTGGTGCTCGGTGCGGATCCACGCCTCGGTATCCCACGTGGTCTTGCCCCAGATCGCGTTCGCCGGGCGCAACTCGGCCAGGTCGTTGTTGATGTAGAGGTAGACGGGGGCGTCCGCCTTGCCCTCGAAGATGATCATGTCCCAGCCGGCGAACTTCATCTCGGCGCCGATGTAGCCGCCCGAGTTCGAGCAGGCGATTGCCCCGGTCAGCGGGCCCTTTGTGATGACCGAGTAGCGGCCGCCGGTCGACGCGCAGGTGCCGGTCAGCG
>JBFIFF010000127.1:0-6133 GCA_041602955.1 Gammaproteobacteria bacterium
ATGGTCAGGATGTGGCCGTGCTCGGTCTTGTTGATGTGATCGACCATCGCCGCCAGCGTCGTCGACTTGCCCGAGCCGGTCGGTCCGGTCACCAGCACCAGGCCGCGCGGGTTGCTGGCGATGTCCTTGAACTGGGCCGGGGCGTTGAGCTGCTCGAGGGTAAGGACCTTGGTCGGGATGGTGCGGAACACCGCCGCCGCGCCGCGGTTCTGGTTGAAGGCGTTGACGCGGAAACGGGCGACGCCGGGCAGCTCGAACGAGAAGTCGGTCTCGAGGAACTCCTCGTAGTCCTTGCGCTGCTTGTCGTTCATGATGTCATAGACAAGCGAGTGGACATCCTTGTGTTCCATCGGCGGCAGGTTGATCCGCTTGATGTCGCCATCGACACGGATCATCGGTGGCAGGCCGGCCGAGAGGTGCAGGTCGGATGCACCGTTCTTCTGGGCGAACGCCAGGAGTTCCGAGATGTCCATTCGATTACCCCGCTGTGGTATTTTTTTTCGCGCCCGGCCTCCGGCTACGGGCAGGCTCGCCAAGTATAGACAACACCCGAGGCCCGTAACATGCCGACCCTGGCCGACCGCCTCGAGCGGGTCCGAGCGCGGATTGCAGACGCCGCGCGCGAGGCCGGCCGCCCCGCCGGCGCCATCACCCTGGTCGCGGTGAGCAAGACCCGCCAAGCCGACGAGGTGGCCGCCCTGCACCGCCTCGGCCAGCACGCCTTCGGTGAGAGTTACCTGCAGGAGGCGCTGGGCAAGATCGACGCCCTCGCGGGGCTGCCGCTCGAGTGGCACTTCATCGGCCCGCTGCAGGCCAACAAGACCCGGCACGTCGCCGAACGCTTCGCCTGGGTGCACAGCGTCGATCGCCTCAAGCTGGCGCACCGGCTCAGTGCGCAGCGCCCGCCGGGCCTGCCGCCACTCAACGTCTGCCTGCAGGTCAACGTCAGTGGCGAGGCCACCAAGTCGGGCGCGGCGCCCGATGCGGTGCCCGCCCTGGCCGCCGAAATCGCCCGCCTGCCGCGCCTGCGCTTGCGCGGCCTGATGGCGATCCCGGCGCCGGAACCGGACCCGGTGCGTGCGCGCGCGCCATTTCGTGGCCTGCGCGAGCTGGCCGTTGCCCTCGGCCGGGACGGCCTGGACCTCGACACGCTGTCGATGGGCATGTCGGACGACCTCGAGGCGGCGATCCTCGAGGGCGCGACCCATGTCCGGGTCGGCACCGCGCTGTTCGGCCCGCGCCCGTCGCGTGACGCCTTGCCGGACGCGCGGGGCAACCAGTAAGGTGCCACGCATGGAAAACTACCGTATCGGCTTCATCGGCGGCGGCAACATGGCGCGCAGCCTGGTCGGCGGCCTGATCGCAGGCGGCCTCGACGCCACGCGTCTCCAGGTCGCCGAGCCCGACGCGGCCAGGCGTGCCGAGCTCGACGAGCGCTTCGGCGTCACCACCTCGGACGACAACGGCGCGGTGGCGTCCGCGGTCGACGTGCTGGTGCTGGCGGTCAAGCCCCAGGTCCTGCACGCCGTCGTGACCCGACTGGCGCCCGTGCTCGGCCCGCGCCCCCCGCTGCTGATCTCGATCGCCGCCGGGGTCCGTGCCGAGTCGATCGCCCGCTGGCTGGGACGGCCTCTGGCGCTGGTCAGGGCGATGCCCAACACCCCGGCCCTGGTGCGCAGTGGCGCCACGGCGCTGTTCGCCAACCCCGAGGTGAGCGCGTACCAGCGCAGCCGCGCCGAGTCGATCATGCGCGCTGTCGGCCAGACCCTGTGGATCGACGACGAGGCACTCATGGACGCGGTGACGGCGCTCTCGGGCAGCGGACCCGCCTACTTCTTCCTGTTCATGGAGGCCCTCGAGCAGGCCGCCATCGACCTCGGCCTGGAGCCCGGGGCGGCACGCCTGCTGACCCTGGAGACCGCCCAGGGGGCGGCGCGCATGGCACTGTCCAGCGAGGAGGGTCCGGCGCAGCTGCGCGAGCGCGTCACCTCGCCCGGCGGCACCACCGAGGCGGCGCTCGGGGTCTTCGCCGAGGGCGGGTTCGCCGCGCTCATCGCGCGCGCGTTGGCCGCCGCGCGGGACCGCTCGGACGAACTCGCCGTGCAGCTGGATCGCGACGATGGGTAGCGACTACCTGCTCAACCCGGTCGAGTTCCTGGTCCAGGCGCTGCTCGGCATCGTCATGCTGTTCCTGCTGCTGCGCTTCCTGCTGCAGCTGTGCCGCGCCGACTTCTACAATCCGCTCTCGCAGGTGGTGCTGAAGGTGACCCAGCCGGTGCTGCAGCCGCTGCGCCGTGCGATCCCCGGCAGCAAGCGCGTCGACGGCGCCTCGCTGCTGCTGCTGCTGGTGCTGCAGCTGGTCACCCTCGCGATCGTGGCGGGCCTGCGCGGCATGTCGCTCGGCCCCGGCGGCCTGCTCTTCTGGGCGCTGGGGGAGCTGGTCACGCTGCTGATCAACGTCTACTTCGTCACCGTCATCGTCCAGGCGCTGCTGAGCTGGCTCGGCCCCGGACGCTCGTCGCTCGGCGCCGTCCTGCACGACCTCAACCGTCCGCTGCTTGGCCCGGTGCGCCGCCTGCTGCCCCCCCTCTCGGGCATCGACCTGTCACCGATCGTGGTGCTGCTCGGCCTGCAGCTGGCCAAGATGCTGCTCGTGCCGCCGCTGCTCGCCGCCGCCCGGGCCCTCGGTTGAGCGTCGGCCGCCATGGCGCCGGCGGGCGCCACGAGCGGGTCCGCGTGATCGCGCGGCACCGCCCGACGACGGGGATCGGGCCCGTATGAACCGCGCTGTTGCGCGCCCGTGGACCCATGACTAGACTGGCCGCCTGATCCCGCGCCACGGCCCCCTGACACGAGTCTGAACCGATGCCGGAGACCTTCCCGGCCGATTCGGTCGGTCTGGTGACACCGCAGACGCTGCACTTCGACCAGCCCCTCGAGTTGGACAGCGGGCGCACGCTGCCCGCCTACGACCTGGTCTACGAGACCTACGGCGAGCTCAACGCCGCACGCAGCAACGCGGTGCTGATCTGCCACGCGCTCTCAGGTGACCACCATGCGGCGGGCTACCATGCCACCGACGAGCGCAAGCCGGGCTGGTGGGACGCCTACATCGGCCCCGGCAAGCCGATCGACACCGCGCGGTTCCACGTGGTGTGCCTGAACAACCTCGGCGGGTGCAAGGGCAGCACCGGTCCGGTCTCGCCCGACCCGCACACCGGGCTCCCCTACGGCCCCGACTTCCCCTTCGTCACCGTGCGCGACTGGGTGCAGAGCCAGGCGCGCCTCGCCGACGCCCTCGGCATCGACCGCTGGGCCGCGGTGATCGGCGGCAGCCTCGGCGGCATGCAGGCCCTGCAGTGGGCAATCGACCAGCCGGAGCGCATCCGTCACGCGGTGGTGATCGCCGCGGCATCCAAGCTCTCGGCGCAGAACATCGCCTTCAACGAGGTGGCGCGCCAGGCGATCCTGAGCGACCCCGACTTCCACGACGGCCACTACCACGCCCGGGGGGTGGTGCCGCGCCGCGGCCTGATGCTGGCGCGCATGCTCGGCCACATCACCTACCTGTCGGAAGACTCGATGCGCGCCAAGTTCGGCCGCGAGCTGCGCGAGGGTCGCCTGAATTTCAACTTCGACGTCGAGTTCCAGATCGAGAGCTACCTGCGCTACCAGGGGAGCTCGTTCGTCGACAAGTTCGATGCCAACACCTACCTGTTGATGACCAAGGCGCTGGACTACTTCGATCCCGCCGCCCGCTATGGCGACGACCTGGTTCGTGCCCTCGAGCGGGCCAGCTCGCGCTTCCTGGTCATGTCGTTCACCACCGACTGGCGCTTCTCGCCCGTCCGCTCGCGCGAGATCGTCCGCGCCCTGATCCAGGCCGACAAGCCGGTCTCCTACGCAGAGATCGCCGCCGAGCACGGCCACGACGCCTTCCTCGCGCCGATCCCCCACTACCGCGCGGTGTTCGGCAACTACATGCGCCGCGTCGCCGACGAGGTGGCCTGAGATGCGGCCCGAGCTGGAACTGATCCACGACTGGATCCCCCCCGGCAGCCGCCTGCTCGATCTCGGCTGTGGCGACGGCGCGCTGCTCGCCCAGCTCGCCGCCACCCGCAAGGTGACCGGCTACGGTCTCGAGATCGACCCGGACAACGTCGAGCGTTGCGTCGCCGCCGGCGTCAACGTCCTGCAGTACGACCTCAACCGCGGTCTCGGCGACTTCCGCGATGCCAGCTTCGACGTCGTGGTCATGACCCAGACGCTGCAGGCGGTCCACCGCCCCAACCAGATGCTCGAGGAGATGCTGCGTATCGGGCGGGAGGGGATCGTCACGTTCCCCAACTTCGGCCACTACCGCTGCCGCCTGTCGCTGGCACTGGGCCGGATGCCGATGTCGCGTGCGTTGCCCAACACCTGGTACGACACGCCGAACATCCACCTGTGCACGGTGGCCGACTTCGAGGACCTGTGTGCCAAGCTCGGCATCGCCATCCTGCAGCGCGCCGTGGTCGACAGTGCGCACCGCACCGGCCTGGGGCTGCGCCTGCTGCCCGGGCTGCTGGGCGAGATCTGCCTCTACCGCCTGAAGCGGATCTGACGCACGCGACCGGTGGCGCTCAGTGGCCATGCCCCGGCTGCGTGGCCGCGGGCCCGCCGTCCATGTCGCCGGCATGCCCGACCGCGGACAGGCGCAGCGCCAGGGTGCCCAGGCTGGCAAGGCCCAGCACCAGCACCAGCACGCCTGCCGCCACGCGCATCCCGGGTCCGGTGATCGACCGCACCCGCGCGGCCAGCAGGCCCGCGGCGAGCATCGACGGCAGGGTGCCGAGGCCGAACAGCAGCATGACCAGCGCCCCCTCGACGGGACCGCCACCGGCCGCGGCCAGGGCCAGGGCACTGTAGACCAGCCCGCACGGCAGCCAGCCCCAGACCAGACCGAGCGGCAACGCGCCGAGCGGTGAGCGGATCGGCAGCAGGCGTCGCCCGACCGGCTCGATACGCCGCCAGAGATGAGCGCCGAGCAGCTCCAGCCGCGCCAGCAACGGCCACCAGCCGGTCAGGTAGAGGCCAAGCAGCAGCATGAACACACCCGCCAGCCCCTGCAGCAGCACCCGCGCCAGTTCCAGCCCGGCCGCGCTGGCGAGCAACCGCCCGAACAGTCCGGCCAGGGCGCCGGCGACGGCGTAGCTCGCCAGGCGCCCGGCGTTGTAGCCGAGCTGGCATGCGAGCGTGTGGGCGGTGCGGCGACGCGCCCCGGAGGTCAGGCCCGTCGACAGTGCGCCGGCGATCCCACCGCACATGGCCACGCAGTGGACGGTGCCGAACAGGCCGACGACGAAGGCGGCGGAGAGGGAGGCGAGGGTCGTGTCCATGGGTCCGTCCGCGGCCCTCCAGAGTCTAGCAAAGGCGGTACCGAAGCAAGTCCGGGCCCGTGTATCATGCCGCTTTCCGCGGAGGGCCCGACATGCACGACTACCAGCGCGACTTCCTCCGCTTCGCCATCGCCAGCGACGTGCTGCGCTTCGGCCGCTTCACCCTGAAGTCGGGTCGCGAGAGCCCCTACTTCTTCAATGCCGGGCTGTTCGCCAGCGGCGGCGCCCTGGCCCGCCTCGGTCGCAGCTATGCCGCGGCGATCGTCGATTCCGGGATCGGCTTCGACATGCTCTTCGGGCCCGCCTACAAGGGCATCCCGCTGGCCGCCGCCACCGCGGTGGCCCTGGCCGACCACCACGGCCGCGACGTCCCCTACGCCTTCGACCGCAAGGAGGCCAAGGACCATGGCGAAGGCGGGGTGATCGTCGGGGCCCCGCTCGCCGGACGGGTGCTGATCATCGACGACGTGATCTCGGCGGGCACCTCGGTGCGCGCCTCGCTGGAGCTGATCGAGGCGGCCGGCGCCACGCCGGCCGGGGTCGCCATCGCCCTCGACCGCCAGGAGCGCGGCACCGGGGCACTCTCGGCGGTCCAGCAGGTCGAACGGGAGTACGGGCTGCCGGTCGCCGCCATCCTGCGCCTCGACCAGCTGGTGGAGTTCCTCGCCGACGACCCGGCGATGGCCGAACCGCTGGAGGCCATCCGCGCCTACCGCACCCGCTACGGGGCCTGAATCCGGCACGACCGGTTAAAA
>JBFIFF010000128.1:0-6107 GCA_041602955.1 Gammaproteobacteria bacterium
CGATGGCGGTGACGCTGTCCTGCAGGTACCCCGCGGTCAGCAGGTAGCTCTGCTTGATGAAATCGAAAATCGGGTTCTCCTGCCATTCGTCGGCAGCAAAACGCTTGTCGCCCGGCTTCGGTGCCGCGACCGGCGCCACCTCCTCGCCGGCCATGCGCTGTGCGGTGGCCTGCCAGAGCTCGAGCGACTTCTGCCACCACTCCATCTGCAACGCCAGCGCTTTTCCTGGATCGTTGGCAAGGTGCCTGGCCCACTCCTGGTAGGTGTTCATCATCACCACCGGATCGAGCACGCGGAACTCGTGACCGCCCTTTTTCTGTTTCTCCAGGAACGCCTGCATGACCCGCTGCCCCTTCTCCGCCACGCGTTGCATGGTTTCGGCGAGCTGCTGGGGGTCGGGCATGGTGACCTGGGGGGACTGGGCGTCGGACATGGGGCGGCTCCTGGCGAAATGGTCGGCGCAGGAGTCAGGATAACCGTTCGCGTCCCGCGATGCGATCAGGCCCTGCCGGCAGAGGACTTCGCCTGGGGACCGATGACGGCGCGCGTCTGGAGATAGTCGAGCACCCTCTCGACGCACGCCTCGAGGGGCTGGGTGCCGGTCGGCACGACCAGCTCGGGCTTCTCCGGCGCCTCGTAGGGCGAGGAGATGCCGGTGAAGTCGGGGATCTCGCCGCGCCGGGCCCGAGCGTAGAGCCCCTTGACGTCGCGCTGTTCGCACACCTCGAGCGGCGCCTCGCAGAAGATCTCGATGAAGTCGCCGTGCGGCATCAGGCCGCGGACCCGCTCGCGGTCACGGCGGAACGGCGAGATGAAGGCGGTCAGGGTGATCACGCCCGCCTCGATGAAAAGCTTGGCCATCTCGCCGATGCGGCGGATGTTCTCCTCGCGATCCGCCTCCGAAAAACCGAGGTCGGAACAGAGACCGTGACGGACGTTGTCGCCGTCGAGGACGAAAGTGCTGCACGCACGCCGGTGCAACTCCTCCTCGACCGCGTGGGCCAGCGTCGACTTGCCCGCGGCGGAGAGTCCGGTGAACCAGAGCACCACCGCGCGGTGGGCGTGGGCGGCCTCGCGGCGCTGGCGGGTGACGGTCGCGTGGTGCCAAACGGTGTTGCTGGACTTCTGGGTCATGGTGTTCCTCTGCTCAGGTCGCCGCGGCGTGCCGGGTGCGGAAATCCTGGTAAGCCAGGGCGATGCCCTGGCGCAATCCGACGCCGGGCCGCCAACCGAGCGCCGTGATCCTGCTGCTGTCGAGCAGCTTGCGCGGCGTGCCGTCGGGCTTGGTCGCATCCTGGACCAGGCGCCCGTCGAAGCCAACCACCTCGGCCGTGAGTTCGGCGAGTGCGCGGATGGTCAGGTCCTCGCCCACCCCGACGTTGACCAGCGGGAAGGCGCCGTCGGCGAGCAGTGCGTCGAAGCGGGCGTCGTCGAGCCCGGCCAGGTGCAGGCAGGCCTCGGCCAGGTCGTCGCTGTAGAGAAACTCGCGCCGCGGCGTGCCGGTGCCCCAGATCACCACCTCCTCGGCGTTGCGCGTCCTGGCCTCGTGCATCTTGCGGATCAGCGCGGGGAGCACGTGGGAGTTCTCGAGGTCGTAGTTGTCGCCGGGCCCGTAGAGGTTGGTCGGCATCACCGCGAGGTAGCGCGTCCCGTGCTGGCGATTGTAGGCCGAGCACATCTCGATGCCGGCGATCTTGGCCAGGGCGTAGGGGCGGTTGGTGGTCTCGAGCGGCCCGGTCAATAGATGCGCCTCGCGCATCGGCTGCGGGCAATCGCGCGGGTAGATGCACGACGAGCCGAGGAAGATCAGCCGCTCGACACCATTGCGGTACGCCGCCTCGATGACGCTGAGCTGGATGGCCAGGTTGGTGCGGATGAAATCGGCCGGGTAGGTGGCGTTGGCATGGATGCCGCCGACCTTCGCCGCGGCGAGGAACACCACCTGCGGGCGCGCCTCGGCGTAGAACCGGTCCGTGGCAACGGGGTCGGCCAGGTCGAGCTCGGCGTGGGTTCGGGTCAGGAGGTTGCGATGCCCGGCACGCTCGAGGGCGCGCACCAGCGCCGAGCCGACCAGGCCGCGGTGGCCGGCGACATGGACTCGGGTGTCGGGGCCGAGGCGCATCGCGGCTTCACCCGAGCCCGAGCAGGTCGCGGAAGTAGGCGACCGTCGGGCGCAGGCCCTCGGCGAGCTTGATCTTGGGCTCCCAGCCGAGCACCTCGCGCGCCAGCGCGATGTCCGGCTGGCGCTGGGTCGGATCGTCGGCCGGCAGCGGCCGCTGGACGATCTCGGAGGTCGACCCGGTCAGGGCCAGCACCTGCTCGGCCAGCTCGCGGATGGTGAACTCGTCCGGGTTGCCCGTGTTGACCGGCCCGGTGAACTCGTCGGGACTGGCCATCAGCCGCACCAGCGCCTCGACCAGGTCGTCGACGTAGCAGAAGCTGCGCGTCTGGCTGCCGTCGCCGTAGAGCGTCAGCGGCTCGCCGCGCAGCGCCTGGACGATGAAGTTGGAGACCACGCGGCCGTCGTTCGGGTGCATGCGCGGCCCGTAGGTGTTGAAGATGCGCGCGACCTTGATGCGCAGGCCGTGCTGGCGCCGGTAGTCGAAGAACAGCGTCTCGGCGCAGCGCTTGCCCTCGTCGTAGCAGGAGCGCACGCCGACCGGGTTGACGTGACCCCAGTAGCCCTCGGGCTGCGGGTGCACCTCGGGGTCGCCGTAGACCTCGGAGGTCGAGGCCTGGAGGATCTTCGCCTTGGTCCGCTTGGCCAGCCCCAGCATGTTGATCGCGCCGTGCACGCTGGTCTTGGTGGTCTGCACCGGGTCGTGCTGGTAGTGGATCGGCGAGGCCGGGCAGGCGAGGTTGTAGATCTCGTCGACCTCGACGTAGAGCGGGAAGGTGACGTCGTGGCGCAGCAGTTCGAAGTGGGGGTTGCCGAGCAGGTGGGCGACGTTCTCCTTGGTGCCGGTGTAGAAGTTGTCGAGGCACAGCACGTCGTGGCCGTCGTCGAGCAGCCGTTCACACAGGTGGCTGCCGAGGAAGCCGGCGCCGCCGGTGACGAGAACCCGTGTTCTGAGGTGCATCGCTGCGCCGTCACTCGTGGTAGTTGAAGGTCGCGAACCCCTCGGTGCGGCACAGCTCGTCGCGCCTGGCCGCCTCGAGGTCGGCACGCACCATCTCCTGCACCAGCGCCTCGAAGCCGACCTTCGGTGTCCAGCCGAGTTTCGCCTTCGCCTTGGCGGGGTCGCCGAGCAGGGTCTCGACCTCGGTGGGACGGAAGTAGCGCGGGTCGACACGCACGATCGCCTGCCCTTCCGCCAGCCCGTCGCGTGGTTCGTCAAGGCTGGCGATGGATCCCACCTCGTCGACCCCCTGCCCCTCCCAGCGCAGGCGGATGCCGAGCTCGGCGGCCGCCGCATCGACGAACTCGCGCACGCTGTGCTGCTCGCCGGTGGCGATGACGTAGTCGTCGGGCTGCTCCGCCTGCAGCATCAGCCACTGCATCTCGACGTAGTCGCGTGCATGGCCCCAGTCGCGCTTCGCGTCGAGGTTGCCGAGGAACAGGCACTCCTGCAGGCCAAGCGCGATGCGCGCCAGCGCGCGGGTGATCTTGCGCGTGACGAAGGTCTCGCCGCGGATCGGCGACTCGTGGTTGAACAGGATGCCGTTGCAGGCGTACATGCCGTACGCCTCGCGGTAGTTGACCACGATCCAGTAGGCGTAGAGCTTGGCCACCGCGTAGGGGGAGCGCGGGTAGAACGGCGTGGTCTCGGTCTGCGGGATCTCCTGCACCTTGCCGTAGAGCTCAGAGGTCGAGGCCTGGTAGAAGCGGGTCGTCTTTTCCAGCCCGAGGATGCGGATCGCCTCGAGCAGGCGCAGCGTGCCCAGCCCGTCGGAATCGGCGGTGTACTCGGGCTCCTCGAACGAGACCTGCACGTGGCTCTGCGCGGCGAGGTTGTAGATCTCGTCGGGCTGCACCTGCTGGACGATGCGCACCAGGCTCGACGAGTCGGTCATGTCGCCGTGGTGCAGGATGAAGCGGCGGCCGGTGACGTGGGGGTCCTGGTAGAGGTGGTCGATGCGGTCGGTGTTGAACAGCGACGTGCGCCGCTTGATGCCGTGCACCTCGTACCCCTTGCCCAGCAGGAACTCCGCCAGGTAGGCGCCGTCCTGGCCGGTGACGCCGGTGATCAGGGCTCTCTTGGCCTTCGTCATCGTTCCCTCGTTCTGTTCTCTAGTTTCGGCGAATGCGCGCGTTGCGGCGGCTGCGCGCCCGGTGTCGATCAGGGTGGGGATTGTACAGGTTCCGACCCTCAGGCATGGAACGCCAGCAGCGCCACACCGAGCACCACGCGGTAGATCACGAACGGCAGGAACCCGATCCGCTCGAGCAGCGCGAGAAACACCCGGATGCAGGCGTAGGCGCTGGCCGCCGCGACCGAGACGCCGAGCAGCATGGCGGCCCAGTCGACCGGCACCGGGTCGCGCACCAGCTTCAGCGTTTCGTAACCGCCCGCGAGCGCGATCACCGGGATCGAGAGCAAAAACGAGAAGCGCGCCGCGGCCCGGGCGTCGAGTCCCAGCGCCAGCGCCGCGGTCATGGTCACGCCCGAGCGCGAGGTGCCCGGGATCAGCGCCAGCGCCTGCGCCAGGCCCACCAGCAGCGCGTCGCGCCAGCCGACGCTGTATTCGTCGCGCCGGCGCGGTCCGTACCGGTCGGCGGCCCACAGCAGCAGGCCGAAGCCGATGCTGGCCCAGGCGATCACGACAACCGAGCGCAGCAGCGTCGCCACCTCGTCGTGCATGAGCAACCCGGCGACGGCCACCGGCACGGTGCCGAGCACCACGCAGCCGGCCAGGCGCCGCCGCGCCGGGGTCAGTGGGTCGCCCGCGGCGGGACGCAGCAGGTCGCGCAGCTCGCCGCGGAAATACCAGCAGACCGCGGCCAGGGTGCCGACGTGCACCGCCACGTCGAACGCCAGCCCCTGGTCGGCCACCCCGGCCAGGCGCGGGAACAGCGCCAGGTGGGCGGAACTCGAGATCGGCAGGAACTCGGTCAGGCCCTGGATCAGGGCGAGGACGACGGCCAGGAGGGGGTCCATGCGCCTCCGCTCCGGTTCACGCGGCGCCGAAGCGCGCCTGGTGCCAGCGCCACGCGGTCGCGACGATGGTCTCGAGGTCGTCCAGGCGCGGCCTCCAGCCGAGTTCGGCACGGGCGCGCGAGGCGTCGCCGACCAGCGCCGGCGGGTCGCCGGCACGGCGCGGCCCGACCCGCGCCTCGATCTTCCGTCCGGTCACCCGCCGCGCGCAGTCGATCACCTCGCGTACCGAAAAGCCCTGGCCGTTGCCGAGGTTGAACGCCCCTGCCGCATCGTTCGAACCGAGCCATTCGAGCGCGAGGACGTGGGCGTCGGCGAGGTCGCCGACGTGGATGTAGTCACGAATGCAGGTGCCGTCGGGCGTCGGGTAGTCGTCACCGAACACCGTCACCGCCTCGCGCCGGCCGAGCGCGGCGTCGAGTATCAGCGGAATCAGGTGGGTCTCCGGTTCGTGATGCTCCCCGGCCTCGCCCTCGGGGTCGGCGCCGGCGGCATTGAAGTAGCGCAGCGCCACCGAGCGCAGGCCGTGGGCGCGATGGAAGTCGGCCAGCATGCGCTCGACCGCGAGCTTGCTCCAGCCGTAGGGGTTGACCGGCCACTGGGCGTGGTCGTCGGGGATCGGCACCGTCGACGGTTCCCCGTAGGTGGCACAGGTCGAGGAGAAGACGACCCGCCCGACGCCGTGGTCGCGCAGCGCCTCGAGCAGCACCAGCGAGCCGTTGACGTTGTTCGCCCAGTACTTGCCGGGATCGGTGACCGACTCGCCGACGTAGGCGTAGGCGGCGAAGTGCATCGCCGCCTCGGGTCGGTACGCCTCGAGCACGGCGTCGAGCCGTGCGCGGTCGGCGGTATCGCCCTCCTCCAACGGCCCCCAGCGCACCTGGTCGCGATGGCCGTAGACCAGGTTGTCGTAGGCGATCGGCTCGTGGCCCGCGGCGGCGAGCGCCTTGCAGGCGTGCGAGCCGATGTAGCCGGCGCCGCCGGTGACCAGGACGCGCATCAGGCCGGGGC
>JBFIFF010000129.1:0-6082 GCA_041602955.1 Gammaproteobacteria bacterium
CGACGCCGCGCGGCCGCGGCTACAGGCCACCGCGGTCGCCCTCGCCGAGCAGGTCGAGGCGATCCTCACCGCCCACCGTGCGCTGGCGGTGCCGCTCTCCGCCCTCGACCCCGGGAGCGCCACCGTGCGCGACCTGCGCGACTGGATCGAGGACCTGGTCTACCCGGGCTTCGTCGCGGCGACGCCGGCCGCGCAGCTCGAGCACCTCACGCGCTACCTGGAGGCGGCACGACGCCGGGTCGAGAAGGCGCCGCTCGAACCGGGCCGCGAGCGGGCTCGCGCCGCGGAACTCGCGCCGTGGGTCAGCCGCTGGCGGTCGCGCTGCGCGCAGGCGCACGACGATGCCGAACTGGCCAGCTACCGCTGGCTGCTGGAGGAGTACCGGGTGTCGCTCTACGCGCAGGAACTGGGCACCGCGCAGCGCGTCTCGCCGGCGCGGCTGGCGCGGCAGTGGGCGCGGGCGGTGGGTGGGTCGGAGGGGATGCCGGACGGCTAGCCGACGTCGAGCTGGTCGGCCCCGGTGCTGCCCCGGCGCTCGACGACGCCGAGCACGCGCGGGTCGGTGACCACCTCGTAGTAGAGCTCACCGGTCGCCTCCCCTTCGCCGTCGAGACCGAACTCCTGCACGCGCGACTCGCGCAGCACCAGGTTCTGCATGGCGCCGTGGATGTCCGGGGCCTTGCCGACGTGGAACACCGCCGCGGTGCTGCTGCCCGGCTTGCTGATCTCGATCCGCCGCAGGTCGATCTCGCTCTTGAGCTTCTCGAAGCCGGCGGACTCGAGCTCCACGCCGAGCACGTTGTAGCGCAGGCGGTTCTCGCCCTTCTCGCCGCGCAGCGGGTGGTTCCTGGCGAGCTCGTAGACGCGCACACGACGCGCATCGTTCTGGCGCATTTCGGCCACCTCGCGCAGCCGCCACGACGAGGACGACAGGCGGTCCGCGCGGCCGATCGCGGACGAGATCATGATCTGCTGCTCGCCGTCGAACAGGTAGGTGGGCGAGCCGGAAGAGAAGGCGATGCCGATGCCGATCTGCAGCTGCGGCAGGCCGACGGTCTCGAGGATGCGGTTGTGCGCGTCGGCAATGCCGACCATGCGCTGGGCGAGCATGCACGCGCGCGCCACCGGCAGATGGGTGTCGACGTCGTCTGCGTACTCGAGGGTGGTGGCGATGATCGCATCGCCCTCGACGAACACCTTCTCGGCGCCGAAGGTGCGCAGCACGTCGCGGATCGGTGCGAAGAAGTTGTGGTCGAAGTGGGTGGCCGGGTTGAGCCCCTGCTCGAGCAGCTGCCGCGTGATGGTGGTCGAGCCGCGCAGGTCGGCCTTGACCACCGCGTGGGCGCGGATGCGCTCGTGCTTGGGACGGTCCTCCTCGCCGGAGAGGAACTCGTGCAGGCAGTTGTTGACCCGCGACAGGCGGATCTCGTCGGGTTCCTCGAGCAACCGAACCTGCTCCAGCAACCCCTGGGTCAGGTAGTAGTTGCGCAGGTCGCGGCGGTAGGCGAGGAAGTCGCGGATGAAGTTGCTGACGTGGTGCAGGGTCTGCGCCTCGCCGAGTCGCTGCAGGCGTCCATCGAGCTGCTGCAGCGGCTTGAGCGACGGCGCCGCTTGGCCCAGCGTGCGCATGGACTTGCGGATCTGCTGCAGCACACCGCGCCGCTGCCCGCCGCTGGTGGCGAGGAACTGGACGAGCATCAGCGGGTTGAGCATGGCGTAGTGCTCGCGGAACACCGGCGCCAACTCGTAGGCCGCGGTGATCCAGCGCAGCAGCCCCTCGCGGCGCACGAAGCGGTACACCCGGCCCAGGGCGAGGCGCTGCAGCCGGCGCTGGGCACGCAGCCGACGCTCGCTCTCGGCGTCGCCCTCGCGGCGCACCTCGTCCATCCAGCTGTCGAGGAAGTGGCCGTTGAACAGGATGTCGGCATTGAGCGGGACGTCGGTCAACGGGTTGTGCTCGACCTCGCTGCCGCCGGCCGCGAGTCCGAGCAACTCGGCCCGCGCCGCCCAGTCGGAGCCGGCGAGCCAGGAGGGGCCGCCTCCCCCGCCGCCACCGCCCGGTTCGCCCTCGGGCTGGGCACGCTCGACCAGCCGCTCGACGTACGCCTCGAAGCGGTGCAGTGCATCCCAGTCGGCGGTGCGCTTGCCGAGCAGGACGTAGTGGCGCATCGCCACCTGCGGATCCTGCGGATCGGTGGCCGCGAGCAGCGGGTTGAACAGCAGTGCCTCGTCGATCACCCAGGCCCGGCCCAACAGCGACTCGCGCAGCTTGACCCCGGCCCCGGTCTCGACCCGCCTGACCTCGTCGGCGAGCTGGTTGCGCGTCTGCAGTTCGATCGCGCGCCGTCGCTGGGCGAGCGCGGTGATGTGCTCGTGCAGCAGCATCTTGCGCCCGCCCTTGGCGCGGGTGTCGCCACCGGCGAGGATGCCGCGCAGGTGCCCCATCTGCACGTCGAACTCGCGGCTCACCTCGGTGCCGAGGAATTTCAGCACCGCCAGCTGGGTCAGGACCACCGGGTAGGGTCGACGTTCCTGCTTGGCCAGGCGCACCACGGCGCCGATCAACGAGGCGTAGGCGCCGCGGAAGTCCGCGAACTCCTGGCGCGACGGCGGGGTCGGCTTGGCGCCGTAGCGCTCGTGACCGATGTGCTGGTAGAGGATGCCGGAGACCAGGCGCCGTGCCGTGGCCTGGAACTGCGGGCTCAGGCGCACGTCCACGCGCACGTTGTCGATGCCGCGCGGCAGGTCGCTGAGGTCGGGCAGCGGTTCCGGCGGGGGGCTCAGCGGCACCTGGGTGTGACGCGGCGTGGTCATGCGCACCGCGATGTCGCGCGCGAGCAGCAGGAGTCCGGTGACGAACAGCAGGTCGGCGAGGTTGAGCGACAGCGTCGCCGGTCCGAGCTGCAGGTGCAGGAACTCGATCACACCGCCGAACCAGGCGCGATCGACCAGGTTGCCGGCGACACCGGCCGCGGCGAAGCACCAGCCGACCCCCTCGGCCCCCTCGCTGGCACGGTCGGCGCGCCCGCCGAGCCAGAGCATGACGAGGAGCACCGCGCCGGTGCCCACGGCCGACCAGCGCAGCGCAGCGCCGAGGTCGGCGCCGAGGCCAAACAGCGTCCCCTGGTTGAGGGTGGCCGCCAGCGTGAGCAGCGGGAGGTCGGAGAACGGGTTCCCGGGACCCAGCGCCGCGACGGCGGCGACCTTCAGCAGCTGGTCGGCCAGCAGCAGGCCGGCGAACAGCGGCAGGCCGTGGAGCAGGTGCGTCATGGACGACCCGTGCCAGATGCCGTGGCCGGCAGATGTCGCAGGCGGGCCCCCGCCATGTCAGTTCTCAGCCCAGCAGTTCGTCGATCAGACCGAGCAACTCGGCGGGGTCGGGTGGCTTGACCAGGTACCCCTTGGCCCCCTGGCGCATGCCCCAGATGCGGTCGGTCTCCTGGTCCTTGGTCGAGACCAGCACGACCGGGATGTGCTGGGTCGCCGGGTCGCGGGTCAGCTTGCGCGTGGCCTGGAAGCCGTTGAGGCCCGGCATGACGACGTCCATCAACACCAGGTCGGGCTGCTCGGCGGCGGCCCTGGCGACCCCCTCCTCGCCGTTCGGCGCGGTGGTGATGGTGTGCCCTACCGGCTCGAGGATCTTGGTCAGGTTGGCGATCTGAGTCTGCGAGTCGTCGACGATCAGGATCTTGGCCATCGGGGAGCTTCCTCGGTTGGTCCGCCTGATTCTACGTCATCGCGCCGCGATCGGCGCCCCCGGCGTCACTCCTGCGCGAGTTTCGCGGCGACGCTGTCGAGCTTGTCCTGCATGGTCTGCGCGCGGTCGGTGCGTGTGCCGACCTTGAGCGTGGTGAACACCCGCGGTGCACCCATGGCGTGGAGCTTCTCGTGGCAGCGGCGCACGGCGGCGAAGACCGCGTCCCACTCCCCCTCGACGTTGGTGCCGTAGGCGTGCAGCGTGTGCTCGAGCCCCGCCTCGGCGAGGATCTTCTCGCACGCGGCGACGTAGGCGGAGACCGACACCCCGACGCCGATCGGCACCACGCACAGGTCGATCATCACGCGCATGGCCCGGCCCCTTCAGGCGCCGCGTCTCAACCGCACTTGGAGTCGCCGCAGTTGAGGCAGGTCAGGCAGCCGTCCATCTGGATCATCGCCTTGGTCTGGCACTTGGCACACAGCGTGGCGCCGTCGGGGAAGTCGCTTCCGGCGTCGCTGGCCGGCAGCGCCGCAGCCTCGAACGCCGCGCGCTTGTCGGCGATCAGCTTGCGCTGGTGATCATCGAGTTCGTCCGCCTTGAGCAGGCCGATGGTCTTGAGGTGGGTCTCGATGACGTCGCCGATCTCGCCGACCAGCGACGGCATGTACTTGCCGCCCTTCTTGAAGTAGCCGCCGCGCGGGTCGAAGACCGCCTTGAGCTCCTCGACCAGGAAGGTGACGTCGCCGCCCTTGCGGAACACCGCCGAGATGATGCGGGTCAGCGCCACGATCCACTGGAAGTGGTCCATGTTCTTCGAGTTGATGAAGATCTCGAAGGGACGGCGCAGCTCGTGCTCTGTGCCCGGGTTGAGGATGATGTCGTTGATGGTCAGGTAGAGCGCATGCTCGGAGAGCGGCGTCTTGACCTTGTAGGTCGAGCCGCGCAGCATCTCCGGCCGCTCGACCTTCTCGTGCATCTGGATGACCTGCGCAGCCTCGCGCTCCGCCTTCGCGGACGGCGCCTCGCTGCTGCCCTTGCCGGCCCTCTCGTCGACCACCTCGTAGTCGACGATCTGCTTCTCGATCTTGATGCTCATGTGCGTTGTCCTGCGTATGGCTACGGCGTCAGAACTTGCCGTAGTAGCCCTCCTTGAGGGCGTCGTAGAGATTGGCGGCGGTGTGCGTCTCGCCGTCGTACTCGATCTCCTCGTTGCCCTTGACCTCGACCACGGCACCGTCGTCGAGGACGAAGCGGTAGGTGGTGCTGGCCAGATCCTTCTCCTTGACCAGCACGCCCTGGAACGCGGCCGGGTTGAAGCGGAAGGTGGTGCACCCCTTCAGCCCCTGCTCGTAGGCGTAGAAATAGATCTCCTTGAAATCTTCATAGGGGAAATCGGTCGGCACGTTGGCGGTCTTGGAGATCGATGAGTCGATCCATTTCTGCGCCGCGGCCTGCACGTCGACGTGCTGGCACGGGGCGATTTCGTCGGCAGCGATGAAGTAGTCGGGCAACGCATCCTCGGCACTGGCGTCGGCGTCGACCAGCGCACGGTAGGCAAGCAGCTCGTAGGAGAAGACGTCGATCTTCTCCTTGCTCTTCTTGCCCTCGCGGATGACGTTGCGCGAGTACTGGTGGGCGAAGCTCGGCTCGATGCCGTTCGAGGCGTTGTTGGCCAGCGAGAGCGAGATGGTGCCGGTCGGCGCGATGGAGCTGTGGTGGGTGAAGCGCGCGCCGACCTCGGCCAGGCGCCCGACCAGCTCCGGGTCGACGCTGGCGATGCGCTGCATGTAGCGGCTGTAGCGGGCGTGCAGCACCCGGCCCTTTAGCTTGTCGCCGACCTTGATGCCGTCCTCGGCCATCTCCGGGCGCTTGCGCAGCATCTCGGCGGTGACCTCGAAGGTCTCCTCCATGATCGGCGCCGGGCCCTTCTCCTCGGCCAGTTCCAGCGCGGTGCGCCAGCCGACCAGCGCCATCTCGCGCGTGACCCGCTCGGTGAACTCCAGCGACTTCGCGTCGCCGTAACGCATGCGCAGCATCGCCAGCGTCGAGCCGAGGCCGAGATAGCCCATGCCGTGGCGGCGCTTGCGCTCGATCTCGCGACGCTGCCCCTCGAGCGGCAGGCCGTTGATCTCGACGACGTTGTCGAGCATGCGCGTGAACGCGGCGACGACGTCGGCGAAGGTCTCCCAGTCGAAACGCGCGTTCTCGGTGAATGGCTCACGCACGAAGCGGGTCAGGTTGATCGAGCCGAGCAGGCACGAGCCGTAGGGCGGCAGACCCTGTTCACCGCATGGGTTGGTCGCGCGGATGTTCTCGCAGAACCAGTTGTTGTTCATCTCGTTGTAGGCGTCGATCAGGATGAACCCCGGCTCGGCGTAGTCG
>JBFIFF010000130.1:0-6065 GCA_041602955.1 Gammaproteobacteria bacterium
CGGGAAGTGCTTGAGGTAGTGGAACGACGAGAAGCCGGAACCGAAGTCGTCGATCGCGAACTTGTAGCCGTCCGCCTTGAGGTCGTTGAGGAAGTTCTTGAGCAGGCTGAGGTTGCGCACCGTGTCGCGCTCGGTGATCTCGAACACGATGCGACTCGGCTCGATGCCGTACATCGCGACCAGGCGACGGATCTCGCCGAGGAAGTCGCGCAGCACCAGGTTCTTCGGCGACAGGTTCAGGAACAGCAGGCCGTCGTATTCGGTCTCGCTGACGATCGCGAAGGCCTTCTCGATGGTGATGAAGTCGAGGCGGTGGACCACGCCCATCTGCTCGGCCGTGGCGATGAACTCCTCGGCGGTCATCACCTCGGCGCCCTCCTTGTCGAGGTCGATGCGACCGAGCACCTCGTAGGCGGTCACGTGACCGTCGAGGGTGTCGCAGATCGGCTGGAAGTACGGCACCACGCGCCGCTGCTCGATGGCGTTGTTGATCAGGATGCCCTTCTCGCCGATGCGCCGGAAGACGTCGATGACGTCCTCGCTGGTGGGCAGGCTGAGGCGGTCCTTACCCTCGGCCTTGGCCTTGTACATCATGTTGTCGGCGAACAGGAACAGGTCCTTGGCCTCGCTCGCGTGGTCGGGATAGATCGAGCAGCCGATCGACACCGTCGCCTTGACGGGCTGGCCGTCCGGTGCCTCGATCTGCAGGTCGTGGATGGCGGTGCGCACCCGCTCGCCGACCGTGAACGGCTGCTCGTCGCTGGCCTCGGGGAGGATGGCGACGAACTCGTCGCCACCGTAGCGGCACAGGACGTCCGGGCGGCGCAGCGCGACGCGGATGGCCTTGGCGAACTGCTGCAGGCACTGGTCGCCGAAACCGTGCCCGTAGGTGTCGTTGATGGTCTTGAAGTTGTCGAAGTCGATCACCAGCAGCGCGAAATTGTAGTTGCTGCGCTCGGCGCGGCCGATCTCGTAGCCGAGCAGCTCCCAGAACACGCGCTGGTTGTAGAGGTTGGTCAGCGGGTCGCGGGTGGCGTAGTACTCCAGATCCTGGGTGTACTTGTAGATCGCCTTCACCGAGCCGACGACGTTGAGCAGCGTCGACAGGATGCTCTCGACCACCAGCATGCGCGTGGGGTCGAGGGCGGTCTGGGCGTGGATGCCGATGCCGACGATGCCGCCGATCTTCGGCCGCTCGACGAGCAGCGTCTTGGTGTGGAACTCGATCGTCTCGCCATCCATCTCGGGCAGAGTGTCGCCGGGGCTCGAGATGTTGTGGTTGATCGCGATCTCGGCCGGGCCGCCGAGCAGCTTGTGCTCGGACATGCTCTGGCGCACCACCTTCTCGAGCAGCAGGCGGGTGTCGGGCGTCGGCGTGGCGCGCCAGAAGATCTCGAGGTCGTACGCCTCCTCCTCGAGCTTGAAGATCGAGAACAGGGTGTAGGTCTCGACGACCTTGTTGATCTCGACCAGCAGGTTGCTGACGTAGTCGCGCCAGTCGCGCACCACCTCGGAGGTGATGATGAACTTCTCCAGGATATGGATCTCGAACTCGAGCAGGTCGCGATCGACGGCGATGTCGCGCAGCCGCCCGGTCAACAGGTCGAGCTCGGCGGCGAGGCGGTTGAACTCGGTGAAACCGAGATCGAGCTCCGCGGTGGTCAGGCGGGTGAGGTCGTCGACGCTGTTGATCTGCTCGATGTTGTCGTGCAGCCAGTCGATGGCGCGCCTGAGACGTCGGCTGACCAGCAGCGCGATCAGCACCGCGACCACCAGCGCCGCGGGCACGATCAGCACGAAGGTGCCGAGGAACTCGCCGCGGGCGCTGTCCAGCAGCGGCCCGAGCTCCTCGCGCAGGTCGATCACGCCGAGCACGTCGCCGGCACGGGCGTTGACGTGGCAGCGCAGGCACTCGGCGTCCGCCGTCAGCGGGTAGATCTGACGCAGGCTCGCCGCGTCCTCGATCAGGCGCGTGGTGCCGTCCCCGGCGAAGGCGGCCTCCAATTCGGCATCGAGCGGGGGCTGGTCGATCGCACCGAACAGCGCCGTGACCCGGGCCCCGCGGTAGATGTCGACGTTGATCGGCGTGTCGGCGAAGCTGTCGCGCGTCGCGGCAAGGAAGCCCTCGAGCTGGTCGCGGTTCCAGCCCTGGCGCATCACCTGGTACATGGCGTTGAAGGTCTGGCGCGCGAGCAGCTGCGCCGTCTCGCGCGCGTCGTTGCGCACGGTGCGCTCGTAGAGTTCGGAGACGACCAGATAGGCGCCCCCGAACAGCGCCAGCGACACCAGCAGCGCGGCGGTGATGATGAAGGTGTGGATGCTGCGCAAGGTGGTCCCTCTGCCCTTTCCAGCCGCTCGCGCCGCGGTCTTGGCTTCGCTGGCCTGATCGTGGCCCGATTCTGTATGCACGCGGGGCGCCGGGCAAGTCGCGACTGGTATGCTTGGCACCGGATTCCACGCGTCACGGGCCATGCCTAAGCTCAGCGACGGGCCGCTTGCCGGGCTCTACTTCCCCGACTACCCGGACGGGACCATCGTCAACCTGATGGCCTCGGTGATCGCCGCACGCGGCGGCCGCTCGCCGCACGCACCGCTTCCCGCGGTGCCGCCGGCACGCCTCGCCGGTGCGCGCCACCTGCTCTGCCTCGCCGTCGACGGCCTCGGGCTCGGGCAGCTCGCCGACTACCTGGCCGGGCGTCCCGACGCGCCGTTCCTCGGTGCCCATGCCCATCTCGCGCTGAGCACCGTCTTCCCCGCGACCACGGCATCGGCGGTCACCACCTTCCTGACCGGGGCGTCGCCGGCCGAGCACGCGATCCTCGGCTGGCACCTCAACCTGCCGGACCTCGGCCTGGTCAGCACCGTGCTGATGTCGCGCACGCGCACCGGCAGCCCGATCGCGCCCGACGACTTCGACCTCGATGCCTACCTGGCCCTCCCGTCACACCTCGACAGCGTGCCGGAGACGCGCGCCCAGCTCGCCTACGGCGTGATCCCGCACAGCCGCTTCTCGCGCACCGGGACGCGCTGGCAGCGCGTGCGGACCTTCGACGACCTCGACGGGCTGCGGCGCGAGGTGGGCGCGTTCTGCCGCGAGGAGCCGCGCGGTCTTGCCTACGTCTACTGGCCGGTGCACGACGCGCTGTGCCACGAGCACGGCACCCGCGATGCGCGCACCCTCGGCCACCTGGCCGAGATCGACGACGCCCTTGCCCGACTGCGCGACGACCTCGCCGGGCGCGGCGTGACGCTGCTGGTGACCGCGGATCACGGCATCCACGACACCCCGCCGGAGCAGCGCATCGACCTGGCTGCCGTGCCTGGCCTGTACGGCTGCCTGGCGACGCTGCCGTGCGGCGACGCCGGCCACGCCAGCTGCTTCGTCCGCCCGCGACGCGAGGCGACTTTCCTCGCGCTGGTGGCCGAACACCTCGGTGACGCCTGCCACTGCGTCCCGGGCGAGACCCTGCTCGCGCTCGGGGCCTTCGGCGGCGGCACCCCCCATCCCGCCCTGCATGGGCGGGTCGGTGATTACGTGCTGATCGCGCGCGACCGCCAGGCGTTCTCCGCCCCGGTGGCCGGCGAGGCGCCGTTCTTCATGCGCGGCAACCACGGGGGCATGAGCACCGCCGAGATGCAGGTCCCGCTCTACGTGGTCGACTGCTGAGGCGCTTCAGGCGCCGTCGTGGATGCGCCCGGGCGGGACCAGGTGGCCCCACAGGTCGCCGGCTTCCGTCTCGCCCACGCACCAGCCGCGTACCGACTGGCCTGCGCGGTGCACCGACTCCGGGTCGCCCGACACCAGCGGGTGCCACGCCGGCAGCGGCTTCCCCGCGGCACGCAGGCGGTAGGCGCAGGTGTCGGGCAGCCAGTCGATCGTGGCCAGCGAGGCGGCGTCCAGCGCGAGGCAGTCGGGGACGTGGCGACGGCGGGCGGCGTAGTCTCTGCAACGGCAGGTCGCCCGGTCGAGCAGCCGGCAGGCGACGTCGGTGAAATGGAGTTCGAGGGTGTCGGCGTCCTCGAGCTTGTGCAGACAGCACTTGCCGCAGCCGTCGCAGAGCGCCTCCCACTCCGCGCGGTCGAGCTGGTCGAGGCGCTTGCGCTCCCAGAACCGGTCGTGCGGGGTGTCAGGCCTGGTGGGCATGCGCCGAGGGGGTATGCTGTGGGTGACGGGCCAGGTTCCTGGCCGCGTGACTGGAGGTCCGCATGATCCGTTCCGTCTCCTTGCGTGCCCGCCTGGCGGCCCTGGCCGGCCTGGTGCTGGCGTGCGTCGTTGCCATTCCGCCCACGGCACGTGCCGGCGAGGACGCCGTGGCGCGCGTCGTCTACCACGCCGATTTTAGCGACCCGAGGCGCTTCAGCGCGATGCTCACCAGCATCCACAACATGGTGACCCACTACGAAAACGAACTGATCGACTACGACGTGCGCATCGTCTTCGTCGCGCACGGAATCCGCTTCGTTACCGACGATGAGCTCGCGGGCACGCCGTTCGCCGCCGACGCCGCCCTCGAGGAGCGCCGCGACAACCTCAAGGGACGCCTGTCCGCGCTCAACGAGACCAAGGCGGTCAAGCTCGAACTCTGCGAGATCACCCGCGCGCAAATCCGCCTGCCCGGCGACAAGGTGTACTCAGCCGTCGAGTCGGTGCCCTCGGGCGTGGTGCGCCTCGCCGAGTTGCAGCGCCAGGGCTTCAGCTACATCAAGGTGGAGTAGCCCACGCCCGGGCGCCCGCCCGCCGCCTCTCAGGCGTGGCGGCTGATTTCGGCGTGCTCGGCCGAGCCCATCAGGGTGTCGAAGGCCTCCCCGGCGACGTGGATCAGCTCCTCGTGGTCGCCCGCCTCGAACCAGACCTCGTTCTGCCGCATCAGCGCGTCGTCGACGACGGTCTCGACCCCGTAGGCGCTGCCGCAGGGCGGGATCGCGCCGTAGTCGCAGTCGCCGAACAGCGCGCCGATCTCGGTCTCGCTGGCCAGCTCGACATGGCGATCGAGCAGCCGGCCGAGGCGCCCGAGGTCAAGCCGATGGGTGGCGGGCACCACCGCGACCAGGTACCCCTGGCCGTCGCGTACCAGCACGCTCTTCGCCAGCCGGTCGCCTGGAACGTGGCTGATCTGCGCGGTCTCCATGCTGGTGTAACTGCGCGGGTGCGCCATGATGTCGTACTCAACGCCCTGTTTCTGAAGATATTTTTCCAGTGTGATCGCGATTGCCATGGCGGCCTCCTCCGTGCGGCGGTTTCCGCATTGAGTATAGTTCGCGCTCGCCTGGACCACAGGCGATTGACTCGTCCCCGGGGCGCCCGCAAGCTTGCCCGTCATGAGCGGTGCCCCGCCCCACGTCGGCCTCTTCGTCACCTGCCTGGTCGACCTGTTCCGGCCGAGCGTCGCCTTCGCCACCGTCCGCCTTCTCGAGCGGGCCGGCTGCCAGGTGACCGTGCCGCCCGAGCAGACCTGTTGCGGGCAGCCGGCCCTGAGCCAGGGGGCGCTGGAGCAGGCACGGGCGCTCGCGCGCCAGACCATCGAGACCTTCTCCGGCTTCGACTACGTGGTCCTGCCCTCGGGCTCCTGTGCCGCGACCCTGCGCCTGCACTACCCGGCGCTGCTGGCCGAAGACCCGGCCTGGGCCGGGCGCGCCCGAGGCCTCGCCGAGCGCACCCATGAGCTCACGTCATTTCTCGTCGACGTGATGCAATTTACTGATATTGAAACGGTCTACGATGGAGAAGTTGCCTACCATGACAGCTGCTCCGGGCTGCGTGAACTCGGCATAAGGGAGCAGCCACGCCGCCTTCTGGGGCTGATCGACGGCCTGCGCGAGGTCCCGCTGGCGACGCCCGAGGCGTGCTGCGGCTTCGGCGGGGCGTTCTGCGTCAAGTACCCGGGCATCTCCGGCCGCCTGGCCGAGGCCAAGGCGCGCGAGGCGAGCGACTCGGGCGCCGGCCTGCTGCTCGGCGGTGACCTCGGCTGCCTGCTCAACCTCGCCGGAACGCTGCACCGTCAGGGGGCGACGACCGAGGTGCGCCACGTCGCCGAACTGCTCGCCGACCACACCGACGCCCCACC
>JBFIFF010000131.1:0-6056 GCA_041602955.1 Gammaproteobacteria bacterium
AGCTATTTTCTGTATTTAACTGAATATAAGCGATATCTTTGCACGTTTAGTCCTGTCATGGATCTCGGTCAGGCTGCTAGGCCCTGCCTGAGTGAGGAGTTCGCTGCCGACATCCGGATGCCAGGCCCGGCTTCGTCGCTGGAGCACGGTGCCTCGATGGCCTGTCCGGGATGCGACCACGCCTTTGATCCCAGACGAAGGCCGAGCGTCGCCAGCATTGCACAACGCCACGCACAGCCCATTTTGCTGGAAGACAAGGCGGCGCTGACCCAAACGAAGCACCTGGACAGGCATGAAGGTGGTCCTTTGCAGGTTATCTCGAGAAACCTCGGAAGAGGGGCTGAGTGCCGCAGATTCCGTCTGCCCACCATTCCTCAGGGTGCCGTCCTGTAACACGTGAAGCCTATCATTTAACATAATATACATTATGCGCACTAAGATCGAGGCCGTTTCAGAACGCGGCCGGCGTGCTGCGTCGCCGCATCTCGCAAGTTTCCAGGCGATCCCGTAATCTCTTGTCGAGTTTTGAGAGCGCGTGTGGCGGCCACCACGGTTACGCCCCACGTTGAAATCGGAATCTCTTGCAGGCGCACGAGGCGCCGGAATCGCCACATGGATGCGAACAGCACTGCAACCGGTCGCCCCGAAGGTGGGGTCAGCTGGCACCACCGCGCGGTCGATGCGGTCCTCGACGACCTCGCCGGTTCCGCCGACGGCCTGAGCGAGGCCGAGAGCGCACGGCGCCTGGCACGCGACGGCCGCAACGAACTGCCTCCACCGCCCAGGCGCAGTGCGCTGCGGCGTCTCGCCGAGCAGTTCAACAACGTCCTGATCTACCTGCTGCTGGTCGCAGCGCTGATCACGGCGCTGCTCGCGCACTGGGTCGACACCGCGGTCATCGTCGGCGTGGTGATCGTCAACGCGCTGATCGGCTTCATCCAGGAAGGCAAGGCCGAGAAGGCCCTGGACGCGGTCCGCAGCATGCTCTCGCCGCAGGCCCTGGTGCTGCGGGACGGCATCCGCAGAACGATCCCGGCCGCCGAGCTGGTGGCGGGCGACGTCGTCGTGCTGACCCCGGGTGACCGCGTTCCGGCAGACCTGCGGCTGATCCGCGTGCGCGAACTGCGCATCGACGAGGCCCTGCTGACCGGCGAGTCGGTGCCCGTCTCCAAGCAGACCGAACCGGTGCCGGACGCGTCGGTGATCGGCGACCGCAGCTGCATCGCCTTCTCCGGGACGCTGGTGACCTACGGCCAGGGCCAGGGGGTCGTGGTCGCGACCGGCGAGCAGACCGAGCTCGGTCGCATCAGCGCCCTCCTCGCCAGCGTGCAGACGTTGACGACCCCCCTGCTGCGCCAGCTCGCGGTCTTCGGGCAATGGCTCTCCGGCGCCATCCTCGCCGTGGCCAGCCTGACCTTCATGTTCGGCTGGCTGTACCGCGATTACGCGGCCGGCGAGATGTTCCTGGCCGCGGTCGGCCTGTCGGTCGCCGCGATCCCGGAAGGCCTGCCTGCGATCATCACCATCACGCTGGCCATGGGCGTGCAGCGCATGTCGCGACGCAACGCCATCATCAGGCGCCTGCCGGCGGTCGAGGCGCTCGGCTCGGTGACCGTGATCTGCTCCGACAAGACCGGGACGCTCACCCGCAACGAGATGACGGTGGTCAACGTGCTGACCGCCGCCGACGAGATCGAGGTCCTCGGCACGGGCTATGACCCGCACGGTGATTTCGAGCTCAGCGGCCGCTCGCTGCAGTCCGACGAGCACGCCGAGCTGCAGCAGGCGTGCCAGGTCGCGCTGCTGTGCAACGACGCCAGCGCGCGTCTGCAGGACGGCGCGTGGCGCTTCGAGGGCGACCCCACGGAAGTGGCCCTGCTGGTGCTGGCGATCAAGGCAGGTCTCGATCCGCTGCGCCTGGCCGAGGAGTACCCGCGGGGCGACGTCATCCCGTTCGAGTCCGAGCACCGGCTGATGGCGACGCTGCACCACGACCATGCGGGGCACGGCTTCGTGTTCGTCAAGGGCGCGCCGGAGGCGCTGCTCACGCGCTGCAGCCATCAGCTCAGGGACGGGAATCCGGTGCCGCTCGACCCGGCAGCCTGGCACGAGCGCGCCGAGCGCATCGCCGCGCGTGGGCGGCGCATGCTGGCGTTCGCGATCGGGCCCGCGCCCGACGGTCGGCGCGAGCTCAACTTCACCGACATCGACGAGGGGCTGACCATGCTCGCGCTGGTCGGCATCATCGACCCGCCGCGCGACGAGGCGATCACCTCCGTGGCCCAGTGCCGACAGGCAGGCATCCGGGTCAAGATGATCACCGGCGACCACGCGGCCACCGCGCGCGCCATCGCCGCGCAGATGGCGATCGGCGACGGGTCCCCTGCCCTCACCGGCGGCGAGCTCGAGGAGGCGACCGACGCGCGGCTGCGCGAGGCGGTCACCACCACCGACGTCTTCGCGCGCGCCAGCCCCGAGCACAAGCTGCGCCTGGTCGAGGCGCTGCAGGCCAATGGCGAGGTGGTCGCGATGACCGGCGACGGGGTCAACGACGCCCCGGCGCTCAAGCGCGCCGACATCGGCATCGCGATGGGCATCAAGGGCACCGAGGCGGCCAAGGAGGCGGCCGAGATGGTGCTCGTCGACGACAACTTCGCCTCCATCGCCAGCGCCATCGAGGAAGGGCGCACGGTCTACGACAACATCCGCAAGTCGATCCTGTTCATCCTGCCCACCAACGGCGGCGAGGCGCTGACCGTGATCGCGGCGATCCTGTTCGGCACCCAGCTCCCGGTCACGCCGGCGCAGATCCTGTGGGTGAACATGATCACGGCGGTGACCCTGGCGCTGGCGCTGGCCTTCGAACCCTCCGAGCCGTCGGTGATGCAGCGTCCTCCGCGGCGCACGGACGAGCCGATCCTCGACGGCTACATGGCCTGGCGCATCCTGCTCGTGACCATGGTGATGGTGGCGGGCACGTTCGGCCTCTACGTGCTCGAGCGCGAGGCTGGGGCCAGTGTCGAGGCGGCACGCACGGTCGCGGTCAACACCCTCGTCGTGTTCGAGATCTTCTACCTCCTCAACAGCCGCTTCACCTGGGCGCCGGTCCTCAACCGGGAGGGGCTGTTCGGCAACCGCTACGTGCTCTGGGCGATCGGCCTGGTGGTGCTGTTCCAGCTTCTGTTCACCTACTCGGCGCCGATGCAGTACCTGTTCCGCACCGAGCCGATCGACGCCTCGAGCTGGCTGCGCATCCTCGCCGTCGGGGTCAGCGTGCTGTTCATCGTGGAACTCGAGAAATGGGTCATGCGCGCACGCTTCACGGCCGGCCGTCACGGCAACGCCGGCGGGTGAGGGACGGGCAAACGCCCCGGGTCCGCCCTCCTCGTCGCGGATCTGCGGCCCACCCTCTTGCACCGCTGCCGAGCGCCGTCTGATCCGACTCCCGAAACGGTCGGCCCACGGGTCTCGCGCACCCAATCCTGCGCGCCTTCCAGGGGGCAACCGGACGGCAAAAGCAGGCCGCCCCGCGTGCTCAGGCAGGCCGATTGGTCGCGCCCCATCGAGCAGTCGGCGTCAGAGGGCGGCGGGCGCACTCGGCCGATGCGGCAGTGATCGATGCGTTGAGCCCGGGCTCGAAGAGCCGGTGCAGAGACGGCGCGGACGTCGGTCGTGGGGCTGAGCGGTGCCTGACCTCAGCGCGGCGTCTCGTCCGGTTTCGTCGGCGGTTTCTCGTCCGAAGCGCCGGATGCTTCGGCCATGTGCACCACACGCTGCGGGAACGGGATCTCGATGCCGTGCTCGCGGAAGGCACGGTCGACGGCGAAGTTGAGATCGCTGATCACGCCGAGGCGGTTGTCGGCGTTGTAGACGATGCCGCGCAGTTCGAAGTTCAGCGCGCTGTCGCCGAAGCCCAGGAACAGCACCCACGGGTCGGGCCACCCGGAATCGTTGGTGACCACCTGCGGGTGGGCGCGGGCCGCTTCAAGCAGCACCTGGCGCACGCGCTCGGTGTCGCTGCCGTAGGCGACCCCGACGGGGACCTTGAAGCGCCCGAAGTTGTGGTTGTGCATCCAGTTGGTGACCTGGTTCGAGATCAGTTCCGAGTTGGGCACGATCACCTCGGAACGGTCGAAGGTCTCGATGGTGGTGGTGCGGATGCTGATGCGCCGCACGTAGCCCTCGGTGTTGCCGACCACGATCCAGTCGCCGGTCTTGACCGGGCGTTCGAACAGCATGATCAGGCCGGAGATGAAGTTGTTGACGACGTTCTGCAGGCCGAAACCGATGCCGACCGAGAGCGCGCCGGCGATGATCGCGAGATTGGAGAAATCGATGCCGGCCATCGCCAGGCTCAGCATCGCCACCGCGGCGATGCCGGCGTAGCCGAACGAGGTGGCCACCGCCTCGCGCGCGCCGCGCTCCATGCGTGTGCGCAGCAGCCACCGCTTCTCGAGCTGTGAGCGGACCCAGCGCACGACCATCACCAGCAGCAGCAGGGTCAGCACGGCCCACAGGATCCGGCTCGGGACGATGGTGAGCGAGCCGATCTCGAAGCCGGAGACCAGCAACTGGACGAGGTGTTCGACGGTCTGTGCCGGCACGCCCCAGAGCCGGAGCAGCATCAGCAGGAAGATTCCCCACAGGGTGATCTGCAGCACGAGCAGAAGCCAGCCGAGCCCGGGCACCGGGTCGCCGTCCGTCAGGCCGAGGGCGTGTCGCAGGCCTCGCTGCCAGGCGTAGTGGCCCTGGTCGAGGCCGTCCTGCAGGTCGTCGACCAGGCGTGCGAGGAGCAGAACGCCCAGCAGCGCGATGGCCGTGCCCAGCGTGCCGAGGAAGAGCAGGCGCGCTAGCTCGACGTAGCCGAGCCACATCGCGACCACCACCAGCACCATGACGAACGTGGGCAGGAGGCGCTTGAACAGGCGCTCGGCGCCACGCAGGTCGCCGCGGGTGGCGACGTCGATCAGGGCCAGGACGTTGATCGCGAGCAGCAGGACGTAGATGTCGCCGAGCAGCAGCTGCTTGTCACGGTCGAAGCTGTCGAGTCCGCGTGCCTCGCCGAGCAGCAAGGCGACCAGCACCAGGAACGACAGCGTCTGCAGCAGGCGTGAGAGCGTTCGCCCCTTTCCCTCGGGCACTTTTAGCAGCGAACGTGCCGGGGCCGGGGGGTCGAGCAGCGTGCGCACGCCCATCGCCAGCAGCAGCAGCAGCAGGGCGACGGGTGCCTGCCAGATCGCGGACCAGGGGACGGAGGCGACCACGATCAGCACCAGGCTGCATGCACTCACCGCGACCAGGACGAACAGCGGCACGGCGTAGGCGTGGGTCACGACGCGGAATGCGATCAGGAGGTTGGTCGTGAACGGCAACTCGTCGGGCATGTCGCCGAAGGCCAGCGGCCTGCGGCGCCAGGCGACGCCGGCGGCGAGCGCGAACAGCGTCACCGCGACCAGGACCGTGAACGGCCCGGCCCCGAGTTCCTCACTGCCGCTCAGCAGGCGCACCAGGGCTTGGCCCGCCGCGGGCCACTCGCCGAGGTTGACGAGGTTGCGGTGCAGCACTTCGACGACGTGCGGTTCCCGCTCGAAGAGTGTGCTCAGCGAGGCTTGCTGTCCGCGCCGGATCAGTTCCGCCGCCAGTTCGTCGCTGTCGATCTCGAGCAGACGGCACTCGAGCAGGCGGGCCTCGAGGTCGGCGCGTTGCGTCGCCAGCTTCGCCTGCACCTCCTTGAAGCGGACGGAGGCCGGCGCTGCCATGCCCTCCCCGTCCGGAAAGGGGCCGCTGGTCGCCCCCTCGTGCCGTGGGACGAGCGTGGTCTCGAGCCGTTCCTGGCGCGCCAGCAGGCCCTCGGTCTCGCGTGCGCAGCGCGAGGCGGTAAGGCGCACGCGGTCCATGCGCCGGGTCAGCTCGGCATACCCACCCGCTGTCAGGTCACCTGCGCTGGCGACCTCGGCACGCACCTGCTCGTAGATCTCGCGCGCCTCGTGCAGCGGTTCGGGCGTCGTCTCCTGGGCCATCACCGCGGACGGTGCCAGGCACAGCGCCAGGCACAG
>JBFIFF010000132.1:0-6040 GCA_041602955.1 Gammaproteobacteria bacterium
GCGGGATCACCGTCAGGCCGTCGGGCTTCTGCTGCTTGGCGGCGAACTTGGCGGTGGTCACGTCGCCGCTCACGCCGACCGAGCAGAGCAGGCCGGAGGCCTCGAACACCGTGCGCTTGATGTGCCGGCCGATGGCCTCCGGGTCGCCGAGCAGGCGCTGGCAGCGGGTCACGTCGAGGAACGCCTCGTCGACCGAGTAGACCTCGATGTCCGGTGAGACCCGCTCGGCGAGGGCCGCCATGATGCGACTCGACACCTCGGCGTAGCGGTGCGGGCGGGCGGGGAGGCGGACCAGGTCGGAGCACAGCGCCCGCGCCTTGGGCAGCCGGGTACCGGTGCGGATGCCGAAGCTCCGCGCCTCGTAGGAGCAGGTGATCACGCAGGTGCCGCGCAGGCCGTTGGTGATCACCACCGGGCGGCCGCGGTACTCGGGGAAGTCCTGCTGCTCGATGGCGGCGAAGAAGGCGTTCATGTCGACCAGCGCGATGGCCCGGTCCCAGAAGCGGGGCGGCATGGCGCTAGCGGTAGGAGCGCAGCTGGGCGACGACCACCCCCTGCACCTGCACCCGGGCGGCGGGGTAGATCATCGGCGCCAGCGCGCGGTTGGCCGGCAGCAGCGTGACGCTGCCGTCGCGGTTGTGACGGATGCGCTTGAGCGTCGCCTCGTCGCCGTCGATCAGCGCGACGACGATGTCGCCGTCGGCGGCACGCTCGGCCTGCTTGACGACCACCATGTCGCCGTCGAGGATGCCGGCCTCGACCATCGAGTCGCCCTGCACGCGCAGCACGAAACGGCCCGGGCCCATGAAGAAGTCACCGAGGTCGACGCTCGCCTCGTCGGGGATCGCCTCCAGCGGCTGGCCGGCGACGATGCGCCCGAGCAGCGGCAACGCCATCGCCCCCGGCGCCGCCTCGACGCCGGCCAGGCGGATGCCGCGGTGGCGCCCCGCCTCGACCTCGACCAGCCCGGCGGCGACCAGCGCCTGCACGTGGCGGTGGACCACGCCGCGCGAGCGGATGCCCAGCGCGCGGCCGAGCTCGTGGAGCTTCGGCGCCACGCCGTGGCGGGCGAGATGGGCGCGGATGGCGGCATAGGCCTGGCGCTGGCGGTCGGTCAGTCGGCTGGGCACGGATTCGTCCTTCGTTCTCAAAACGTTCTCTTTCGCGCCAAGCATAGAGAACGTTTAGAGAACCTTCAAGTCGCGCCCGCGCCACGCGGCTGCGCTACGATGCCTCCGCCCGCAAGTCCGAAGGAGCCGCACGTCGATGAACCACGTCACGAAATCCCTCATCGCCGGCATGGTGGCCGTGCTGCCCATCGGCGGCACCCTGCTGGCGCTCTTCTTCGTCGAGGACGCGCTCGCCACCTCGGGCATCGGGCGGCTGGATTTCTACTTCCCGGGGCTCGGGATCCTGCTGGCGCTGGCAGCGCTCTACCTGCTGGGCGTGATGGTGAGCACCGTCGTCGGCCGTTACTTTTACAGCTTCGTCGATCGGCAGCTCGTCCGGCTGCCCGCGCTCGGCTTCCTGTACCGCTCGCTGAAGGAGGTGCTGGGCTACGGGGAGGGTGAGCAGGCGCTGTTCCAGAAGGTCGTCCTGGTGCGGAACCGGGGAGACGGCGGCGCCTGCCTGGGCCTGGTCACCAACGAGGTCGAGGTCGACGGCGAGCGGCTGTCGATCGTCTACCTGCCCCACGCGCCGAGCCCGACCAACGGCCAGCTCCACTACCTGCCGAGCGGCGAGCTGACCGAGCTCGCGATGACGACCAGCGAGGCGCTGAAGGTGCTGTTCGCGGTCGGCAAGATCGACCAGGCGTACCGGTTGCGGGAGGCAGAGGCCGGTCCCGGGGGGGACGGCGCGATGGCGGGTGGCTAGCGCGGCTGCCGCGCCAGCCAGCGGTCGAGCTGGTCGGCGAACGCCTTGCGGTCGGCGTTCGACAGCGCCGGTGGGCCGTCGTGGACGACCCCGCTCGAGCGCATGGTCTCCATGAAGTCGCGCATGTTGAGCCGCGCGCGGACGTTGTTGGCGGTGTAGAGCTCGCCGCGCGGGTTCAGCGCCAGCGCGCCCTTGTCGATCACCTCGGCGGCCAGCGGGATGTCGGCGGTGATCACCAGGTCGCCCGCCTGCACCCGGCGGACGATCTCGTTGTCGGCGACGTCGAACCCGGACGCGACCTGCAGTGACCGGACGTGCGCCAGCGGCGGGGTGCGCAGTGGCTGGTTGGCGACCAGCGTCAGCGCCACGCCGGTGCGCTCGGCGGCGCGGAACAGGATCTCGCGGATCACCTTCGGGCAGGCGTCGGCGTCGACCCAGATGGTCACGCACTGCTCCGGCGGCCGATCGACCGGGCCGTTCACGCGATCCCGACCGGCGGCTTGCTGCGCCGGATACCGAGCAGCGAGTGCGCGGCCAGTGCGCCGAGCACCAGCGCGCCGCCGGCGAGCGCCTGGCCGCCGGGCTCCTCGCTGACGCCGAGCCACGCCCAGAGCGGCGCCAGCACCGTCTCCGAGAGCGTCAGCAGGCCGACCTCGGCGGCGCCGAGGTAACGGGTGCCGCGGGTGAAGAGGAACAGCCCGAGGGCGAGCTGGAAGAAGCCCATGAAGGCGAGGGCCGCGAGGTCGGTCGGGGTGACCGCGGCGGGTGACGCCAGCGGCGCAGTGACGGCCATCGAGATCAGCCCGGCGAGTGCCATGGCCGGCACCATGTCGACGTGGCGGCTGGCGCGCACGACGACGATGTTGCTGCCGAAGCAGAGCGCGACCAGCAGCGCGAGGCCGTTGCCGAGCAGGCCTCCGGGCCCCGCGTCGCCGGCGAACATCACGCCGATGCCGGCCAGCGCGACCGCCGTCGCGGCGAGCGTCGACGGGGCGACGCGCTCGCCGAGGAACAGCCGGCCGAGGAACGCCGAGACCAGCGGCGAGGCGCTCATGAGCACGACGGTGTTGGCGACCGTGGTGTGCTTGAGCGCCAGGATGAAGCAGACGAAGGCGCCGGCGAGCAGTGCGCCCGAAGCGAGGCCGGCCCACCCCATCGCGGCGAACTGCCGCCAGGTGCCGCGGCCGTGGCGCGCGAGCAGCCACGCGAGCACCGCCACGACCATGAACGCCGAGCGCCAGAAGACCACCGTCCAGCCGTCGGCCTCGATCAGCCGCACCAGCAGGCCGCCCGAACTCCAGCACAGGCCGGCGCCGAGCACGAGCAGCACGCCGCGCAGGCGATCGGGCAGGTGGGACACCGGGGGAGGGATCAGTCGGCGGCCGGCGGCGCGTCGCGGCCGAGCACCGCGAAGTCGAACAGCGCCGGGTCGGCGAGGCGTGCCGGATCGACGTTGCGCATGGCCGCGAAGATGTTCTCGACCCGCCCCGGGTGGGCCTGCTCCCAGTCGCGCAGCATGCGCTTGATCGCGACGCGCTCGAGGTCGGCCTGCGAGCCGCACAGGTTGCAGGGGATGATCGGGAAGCCGCGCAGTTCGGCGTAGCGCGCGATCTCCGCCTCGGGGGCGTAGGCGAGCGGGCGGATCACCACGTGGCGGCCGTCCTCGGAGC
Organism: Gammaproteobacteria bacterium; assembly: GCA_041602955.1. Classification (GTDB taxonomy): domain Bacteria; phylum Pseudomonadota; class Gammaproteobacteria; order QNFN01; family QNFN01; genus QNFN01. The sequence continues at coordinate 3,546 of JBFIFF010000132.1, forward strand.
GCAGCTTGGGCGGCATGGCGCCCAGCTTGCCGCCGTGGAACAGGTTCAGGAACAGCGTCTCGACCAGGTCGTCGCGGTGGTGGCCCAGCGCGATGCGGGTGATGCCGTGCTCCGCCGCCCAGGCGTAGAGCCGGCCGCGACGCAGCCGCGAGCAGAGCCCGCACTGGGTCTTGCCCTCGGGCAGCACGCGCTGCACGACGGAATAGGTGTCCTGCTCGAGGATCGCGTAGGGGATCCCGATCGACTCCAGGTAGGCCGGCAACACGTCGGCGGGGTAGCCGGGCTGCTTCTGGTCGAGGTGCGCCGCGACCAGTTCGAAGCGCACCGGCGCACGGCGCTGCAGCAGGCGCAGGATGTCGAGCAGGGTGTAGGAGTCCTTGCCGCCGGAGAGGCAGACCATGACCCGGTCGCCCTCGCCGAGCATGCCGAAATCGGCGATCGCCTTGCCGACGTAACCGCGCAGGCGGGCCTCGAGCGCCCTGAGCTCGACGGCGGGATCGGGTGTCACGTGCGCGTCCATGAGGGCGGCCATTCTAGTCGACGCGGGTAGGGCCTGTCCGTCCCCGCGACTATGCTGGAGCGTATCCACGCCGTCCACGAGGTCGCCATGACCGACCCCTCTGCTCCGACGATCCAGGCGCTGCGCGTGCGTCCGGTGCTGGTGCCGATGGCCGAGCCGCACCGCACCGCGAGCGGCGTCATCGAGGCCTCACCGCTGGTGCTGGTCGACGCCGTCCTCGAGGACGGCACCGCGGGCCACGCGCTGCTGTTCACCTACACGCCGGCCGCGCTGGCGCCGACCGCAACGCTGCTGCGCAACCTCGAGCCGCTGGTGCGTGGCGAACCGCTGGCGCCCGTTGCGCTGGCCGACCGCCTCGCCGCGCGCTTCCGCCTGCTCGGCATCCAGGGGCTGGTCGGCATGGCGCTGGCCGGACTCGACATGGCACTGTGGGACGCGCTGGCCCGGCTGCACGTGCTGCCGCTGGTGACTCTGCTCGGCGGCGCCACACGTGCGGTGCGCCCCTACGGCGCGGTCGGCTACGACGGCGTCGAGGGTTCGGCGCGCAGCGCGGGTCGCTGGGCCGAGCTGGGCTTCACAGGCATCAAGGCCAAGATCGGCTACCCGGACGTGGCCGAGGACCTCGCCGTGGTGCGCGCGATGCGTCGGGCGGTCGGCGACGACGTGGCGATCATGGTCGATTACAACCAGTCGCTGCTCCCGGCCGAGGCCGAGGCGCGCCTGCGCGTGCTCGACGACGAGGGACTGACCTGGGTCGAGGAGCCGACCCTGGCCCACGACCACGCCGGCCATGCGACGATCGCCCGCGCGACGCGTACGCCGGTCCAGTGCGGCGAGAACTGGTGGGGCCTGCAGGACATGCGCCAGGCGATCGCGGCCGGCGCCTCGGACCTGGTGATGCCGGACGTCATGAAGATCGGCGGCGTCACCGGCTGGCAGCGCGCCGCGGCGCTCGCCCACGTCCACGCGCTGCCGATGTCGAATCACCTGTGGTCCGAGTTGAGTGCGCGATTGCTGTGCGTCACGCCGACCGCGCACTGGCTGGAGTACTCGGACTGGTGGAATCCGGTGCTCGAGGCGCCGCTGCAGGTCGTCGACGGTCTGGCGGTCGTCGGTGACGAGCCGGGGTCGGGCCTTGCCTGGGACGAGGCGGCGGTCGCCCGCTTCGCCGCCTGAGGCCCGGTGCCCTACGTGCCCCGGGCGGCTATCATGGGGCGCACACGACCGGATTCGGAATGGAGGACCTCGATGGGGAGACAGGGACGCGGTGGTCGCAGCCCGATCGAACCCGCCGCGCGCCGGCTGGCACGCACGCTGCTGCTGACCGGGTTGCTGGGGCTCGCGCTCACCGGCCGCGCCGCCACGTTCGAGGAGGGCTTCGAGGCCTACAAGGCGGACGACTACGCGCAGGCGCGCACCCTCTGGGAGGCGGCGGCCGACAACGGCGACAGCCGCTCGATGTTCTCCCTCGGCTCGCTCTACATGCGCGGCACCGGCGTGCCCCAAGACGCCGCGCAAGCCTACGCCTGGTTCCTGCGCGCCGCCGAGGCGGGCCTGCCGCAGGCGCAGTACAACGTCGCGTTCATGCTCGAGCAGGGCAGCGGTGTCGAGAGCGACCCGTCGGCCGCACTCGTCTGGTACGAGAAGGCCGCGCGCGCCGGTCTGCCCCAGGCGCAGGCCGCCTATGCGTCGCGTCTGTGGGACGGGCGTGGCATCGAGGCGAACCCCGAGACCGCGGTGCGCTGGTTCGAGGCCGCCGCGCGGCAGGGGCACCCCGAGGCGCAGAACAGCCTCGGCACCATGCTCGAGAACGGCATCGGTGCCGCCGCCGATCCGGGCCAGGCCGCCCTCTGGTACGAACGCGCTGCGTTGCAGGGCGTCCGCGATGCCCAGGCGAGCCTGTCGCGTCTCTATCGTGAGGGGCGAGGCGTCACCGCCGACGGCGACAGGGCCGACTACTGGGCCGCGCGGGCAC
>JBFIFF010000133.1:0-6009 GCA_041602955.1 Gammaproteobacteria bacterium
GCCCACCCCGGGGTCGATTACCAAGGGCTGCTCCGCGCCGCGTTCGAGCTGGCGCGCACCGGCGAGAAGCGCCAGGGCGGGAGCACCATCACCATGCAGGTGGCGCGCAACTTCTTTCTCAGCAATGAAAAAACCTACCTGCGCAAGCTCAACGAGATCCTGCTCGCGTTGAAGATCGAGCGCCAGCTGAGCAAGTCCGAGATCCTCGAGCTCTACCTCAACAAGATCTACCTAGGCCAGCGCGCCTACGGCATTGGCGCGGCGGCGCAGATCTACTACGGCAAGACGCTCGGAGAGCTCAGCCTGACCGAGATCGCGACCATCGCCGGCCTGCCCAAGGCCCCGTCCCGCGACAACCCGGTCACCAACCCGGAGCGGGCGCGCGAGCGTCGCAACTACGTCCTCGGTCGCATGCACAAGCTCGGCTTCATCGACGAGGCCACCCTGTCCGCGGCGCGCACCGCGTCCGAAACGGCCAAGCTGCATGACCTCCCGGTGGAGGTCGAAGCGCCATACGTCGCGGAAATGGTGCGCCAGGCGGTAATCGACCGCGTCGGCGACGCCGCCTACACCGACGGTTTCAAGGTCTACACCACGCTACGCGCCGACCATCAGCAACAGGCCAACCGCGCGCTGCGCAAGGCCCTGATCGACTACGACCTACGCCACGGCTACCGTGGTCCCGAGCACCGCCCCCAGGGCGACGAACCGCCATCCGATCCCGCGACCCTGCCGGCCTTGGGCGGACTGTACCCGGCCCGCGTCGTGGCCCTCGACGAGACCCAGATCAGCGTCGAGATCAAGGACCACGGCCCCGGGACCGTCACGGAAGAGGGTTGGCGGTGGGCGCAGGCCTGGCTCAGTGAAAGCCGGCGCGGCAAGGCACCCAAATCCCCTGGCGATGTGGTTGCCGTCGGCGACCTGATACGGGTGAGGCTCGACGACGATGGGCGCTGGTGGCTGGCCCAGGTGCCCACCATCGAAGGCGCGCTGGTCGCCCTGCGTCCTGACGACGGGGCGATCACCGCCCTGGTCGGCGGCTTCGACTTCCGCCGCAGCAAGTTCAACCGCGCCACCCAGGCGCTACGCCAGCCGGGTTCCGGGTTCAAGCCCGTGATCTACTCGGCGGCCCTCGAGCATGGCTTCACCACGGCCAGCCTGATCAACGATGCGCCCGTGGTGCTGGACGATCCCAGCCTCGAGGCGACCTGGCGTCCGGAGAACTACAGCGGCAAGTTCTTCGGTCCGACCCGGCTGCGCCTGGCGTTGACCAAGTCGCGCAACCTGGTCTCTATCCGGCTGCTGCAGGCCATCGGCATCGACTACGCCCTCGACTACGCCAACCGGTTCGGGATCGACACCTCACGCCTGCCGCGCAACCTGTCGCTGGCGCTCGGCAGCGGCGCCATGACGCCGCTCGAAATGGCGACCGTCTACGCCATCCTCGCCAACGGCGGGTTCCGTGTCAGCCCCTATTTCATCGACCGCATCGAAGACGGCAGCGGCCTGGTGCTCTGGCGCAGCACCCCGGGGCATGCGTGCCGTGACTGCCCCGAGCCCGCCGACCCGACCGCCGCAAACACCGGACTGCCCCAGGGTCCCGACCCCACGCTCCAACCGTCCGATGCGGCCCACGCAGCCGTGGGTGGAGCCCTCGCGGCCGCCCCCCCCGCCACCGTGCCGGAGGAGCGACCAGACGCGCCCCAGAGCAGACCGGCGCCGCGCACGCTCGAAGCGCGCAATGTCTTCCTGATGCACTCGCTGCTCGGCGACGTCGTGCGACACGGGACCGGCCGCCGGGCCCTGGACCTGGGCCGCAGCGACCTCGCCGGCAAGCCCGGCACCACCAACGACCAACGCGACGCCTGGTTCAACGGTTTCAACACGGCCCTGGCCGCCACGGCCTGGGTCGGCTTCGACGACTACTCGCCCCTCGGCAACAGCGAGACCGGCGGGCGTGCCGCGCTGCCGATGTGGATCGAATTCATGCGTGGCGCGCTCGACGGCGTGCCCGAGAGCACGTTGTCCGAACCTCCGGGCCTGATCCGCGTGCGCATCGACCCGGAGACCGGGCTGCTCGCCGCTGCCGGTCAGGCCGGAGCCGTGTTCGAACTGTTCCGCAGCGAGCAGCGACCGAACACCACGGCCGGTGGCGCAACGACCACGGCCCCCGGGCAGGCCGGCCGACCCGCGCTTCCCCCCGAGCAGCTGTTCTGAACTCGATGCCCAGCCACCACGACGCGAGCTGCCGCGGCGCGCGTGGCCGGCTGGCCAGCGAGGCGGCACGCCTGATGGCGGAGCAGGGGATCGACGACCCGCTCGAGGCACGGCACAAGGCCGCCATCCGACTCGGACTCACCGGGGCCCGCGAGCTGCCGACCGGGGAAGAGGTCGTCGCCGCGCTGCGCGACTACCTCGCGCTGTTCCAGGCCGAGCCCCACCGGCAGCGTCTGCGCAAGCTACGCGGCATTGCCTGCGACGTGATACGCCGCCTCGCCCCGCACATCGACGCGCGTCTGGTCGGCCCGGTACTGGACGGAACCGCGGTCGCCTCGAGCCCGGTCACACTGCATCTGCTCGGGATCACCGCCGAGGAGGTGGCGATCCACCTGCTGAGCCTGCGCCTGGCCTTCCGCGAGAGTGCGCGCCAGGTCAGCTATGGCCCCCGCGACCGGCGCGAGATGCCGGCCTTCCTACTAAGGCAAGACGGTTGCGTGGTCGAGCTGATCGTGTTCGCACCTGACGCGCCGCGCCAGGCACCGCTCTGTCCGGTCACCGGCCGAGCGCAGAAGCGCGCCGGCCTCGACTTGGTCTGCAGGTTCCGCGACGACCCGTCCCCGCACGCGAGCTGACCCGCGTGCGGGGACCAGATCAGCGGGCGGCGATGTCCGGGTAGTCGCGTGCCGCGGGGCCCAAATAGAGCTGGCGTGGCCGGCCGATGCGCTGTTGCGGGTCGGCAATCATCTCCATCCAGTGGGCGATCCAGCCGACGGTCCGCGCGATGGCGAACATCACCGTGAACATGTTGGTCGGGATGCCCAGGGCCTTGTAGATGATGCCGGTGTAGAAATCGACATTGGGGTAGAGCTTGCGCTCGACGAAGTAGCCGTCCTCGAGGGCGACCTCCTCGAGGCGCATCGCCAGCTCGAGCATCGGGTCGTTGGCGTTGCCGAGCTTCGCGAGCACATCGTGACAGACCTCGCGGATGATCGCCGCACGCGGGTCGTAGTTCTTGTAGACCCGGTGACCGAAGCCCATGAGGCGGAACGGATCGTCCTTGTCCTTCGCCTTGGCGACGAACTTGTCGATCTGGCTGACGTCCCCGATCTGCTCGAGCATGCGCAGCACCGCCTCGTTGGCACCGCCGTGCGCCGGCCCCCAGAGCGAGGCGATCCCGGCCGCGATGCAGGCGTAGGGGTTGGCCCCGGAGCTGCCGGCGAGGCGCACCGTCGAGGTGCTGGCGTTCTGCTCATGGTCGGCGTGCAGGATGAACAGCACGTCCATCGCGCGTTCGGCCACCGGATCGACCTCGTAATCCTCGCACGGCACGGCGAACATCATGCGCAGGAAGTTGGCCGGGTAGCTGAGGTTGTTCTGCGGGTAGATGTAGGGCTCGCCCTTGCTGTGCTTGAAGCAGGCCGCGGCGATGGTCGGCATCTTCGCGATCAGACGATGCGCCGAGATCTCGCGGTCCTTGGGGTTATTGATGTCGGTGTGATCGTGGTAGAAGGCCGACAGCGAACCGACCACCCCGCACAGCATCGCCATCGGGTGCGCGTCGTAGTGGAACCCGCGGTAGAACGCCTTGAGCCCCTCGTTGAGCATCGTGTGGTAGGTGATGATCTGCGTGAACTCGTCGAGTTGCGCCTGTTTCGGCAATTCACCGTAGAGCAGCAGGTAGGCCACCTCGATGAAGGTGCTCTTGGCCGCGAGCTGCTCGAAGGGGTAGCCGCGATACATCAACACGCCCTCGTCGCCGTCGATGTAGGTGATGCTGCTGTCGCAGCTGGCGGTCGAGGTGAAACCGGGGTCGTAGGTGAACACCCCGAGGTCGCGATAGAGCGCGCCGACGTCGACGGTCGACGGCCCTAAGGTGCCTGCGCGCACCGGCAGTTCGACCTGCTTTCCGGAGCTTGGATCGGTCAGGGTGAACGCGGTCTTGGACATGATGTACCTCCGGCAGGTGTCCACGCCCGGCGAAGCAGCTTGGGCGCGATCTGAAATGATTCGACTTCGCACACGGCCGTCAGAAGGTCATGCCACGACGGCTCGGATGTTGGCGCGGGTCGGGCAGTTCCATCTCCGGCCCGCGGCCCGGTCCCCGGGCAACCCGTTGTCGTGGCCACGGGCGGTTCGCCCGGTGCGTCACGAACGGAAAGCAAATCTTACCGAGATAAGAATTTTTATCAAGCCCATAAGCTGACGTAATACCCTTCCAAGGCCAGGACAATCAACGGCCCAGGCGATCCTGGCGCGCCTCGCCACCGAGCAGGTCGAGCGCCGCCGGGTGCCGGACGGTCACCTGCAACTCCTCGCGGTAGCGACGCAGCCGGCCGCGCACCTCGACACGCTTCCCCACCAAGCCATCGAGATCATCGAAGTGTCCGAGGTCGTCACGCGGCACCCATGCCACCAGCCCGCCCTCGAGCACCACCCGCACGCCGGGACGTTTGGGCTCGACGGCCCGCACCCGGCCGTGGACCACCACGACACCGCGTCGCGCGGGGTCGATTTCGGCCGCCTCGAGCACCCGGTACCCCGGCAAGGCCCAGAGGCCCAGCGAGCCGGCGCGCGCCCGCCGCTCGGCGTCACGGTAGCAGCTCCAGTCCGCGTCGTTGGGCGGCACCACCAGGAGCGTCGCCAACCCCTCGGCGAGAAGCATTGCGCCGACGCTGCGTCCGTCGGGCAGGTAGGCGTGCGCGAGGGTGCGCCCGTAACGATCCTTCGCCTCGGCGTCGTAACGCAGCGAAAGGCGCATCGCCGACGCGCGCAGGAGTTCGCGCACGCGGTCGCGCGCCGCACGGGCCAGGGGTTCGTCGGGACGGCCGTCACGCGCCAGTTCCGGCGTGTCGATGCCGACGATACGCAGCGAGCGGCCGTCGGCGAGACGCACCGTGTCGCCGTCATGCACGTAATCGACGTCGGCCCGCGCATGGATGCGCGTCGCGGGACATGAGGAGTGCGCGACCTGGGCGACAAACAGCAGACCAACGAAAAGGGCGCCCAGTGGGCGCCCTCGGGTCAGCCGGCCTGTGGCCAGGCTCACTGTTTCTGCATGCCGTACCTGCGGCGGAAACGCTCGACCCGGCCGCCGGTGTCGGTGATCTTCTGCTTGCCGGTGTAGAACGGGTGGCACGCCGAGCAGACCTCGATGTGCAACTCCTTGTCCGCAGTGGATCGCGTCACGAAGCTGTTGCCGCAGCTGCAGGTCACCGTAACGTCCTGATACTCAGGATGAATCCCAGCCTTCATCTCGAACCTCGCGTTGCCGAGCGGCGGCACAGCGCGCCGACGGGATCGCGTATGGTAAAGGATTCACCGGCGGGCCACAAGCGCCACCGGCCCGGTGTACAATCCGCCCCCGTCGAGCCGGCAGCGAACAGGCGCCATGCCCAGCCAAATTCCGTCCCGTCCCGCCCCCGGCTACGCCCCGGCGGTCGGTTTCGTCAGCCTCGGCTGCCCCAAGGCGCTGGTCGACTCCGAGCAGATCCTGACCCGCCTGCGCGGCGACGGCTACCGCGTGGTGCCGAGCTACGCCGAGGCCGACCTGGTGGTGGTCAACACCTGCGGTTTCATCGACGCCGCGATCGAGGAGTCGCTGGAGGCGATCGGCGAGGCGCTCGCGGAGAACGGCCGGGTGATCGTCACCGGCTGCCTGGGCAGCCGTGCCGAAACGGTGCGCGCCGCCCACCCGGCGGTCCTCGAGGTGACCGGGCCGCACGCCGAGAACGCGGTGCTGGCCGCCGTGCACCGCCACCTGCCGCTGCCCAGAGAACCCGGCGTGCTGCC
>JBFIFF010000134.1:0-5998 GCA_041602955.1 Gammaproteobacteria bacterium
CTCGTCGCTCAACGCCGCGCGCAGGGTCGCCAGCCGCGCCGCCTCGGCGGTGCCGCGGCGCGCCTCGAGCTCGGTGTCGGGCCTGAACACCAGGCGCACGCGGTGCGGGTTGTCGAGCAGCCAGCGACGCACCAGGCCGGGGATGAAGCCGGGGTCGCCGATCTTCTCGCGCAGCGCCTCGAGCACCGGGTCGATGTTCAGCGCCGCAGCCGGGGCGGCGCCGTGCACCGCCGGGGTCAGGGCGTTGAGGATCAGCTGCAGGCCGTAGGGGAAGTGGTCGCCGCCGATCTCGCGCTGGGAGAGCTCGAGCTGGTGCAGCATCGACTCGATCAGCTCCTGGTCCACGCCCTCCTCGGCGACGCGGCGCAGGGTGTCGAGCACCAGCGCCTCGACCGCGTCGGCGCGCTCGGGGCGCGAGCCCTCGACACCGCAGGCGAAGACCATCTCGCGGGTGCCGTCCTCGAGGCCGCACAGCGGCGAGGGTGCGCTGCCGAGGTCGGTGGTCTCCAGGGCGTGGCGCAGCGGCGAGGCGCTGTTGTCGAGCAGCACGCCGGAGAGCAGGTGGGCGGTCAGCACCGTTTCGGGGTCGGTGTTGCGATCGAGCAGCCAGCCGAGGACCACGTGGGTGCGGTCGCCCCTCGCCTCTTCCTCGGCCAGCGCGTAGCTCGCCTCGTCGGCCAGCGGCGTGGCGAGACGGTGCTCGTCGCCGACCGCGAACTGCCGGCCGGACTGCGCGAAGCGCCCCAGGGCACGGGCCTCGAACTCGGCCTGCAGCTCCTCCGGCGGGATGTCGCCGTAGGTCATGAAGATGGCGTTGGACGGGTGGTAGTGGTGGCGGTGGAAGGCGACCAGCTGCGCGTAGGTCAGCTCGGGGATCGCCTCGGGGTCGCCGCCGCTGTTCCAGTGGTAGGTGGTGGTCGGGAACAGCCGCTCGCACAGCGCGTCCCACAGCGCGCGCACCGGGGAGCTCATCGCCCCCTTCATCTCGTTGAACACGACCCCCTTGTAGACCAGCGGGCTGTCGGGATCGTCGGGGTCGGCGAACTCGACGCGGTGCCCCTCCTGGGCGAAATCCAGCTCGTCTAGACGAGGAAAAAAAGCTGCATCAAGATAGACTTGCAATAGATTATTGAAGTCTTTTCTATTTTGACTGGCGAACGGGTAGGCGGTCCAGTCGCTGCTCGTGAAGGCGTTCATGAAGGTGTTGAGCGAGCGCCGCGTCATCATGAAGAACGGGTCGCGCACCGGGAACCGCTCGCTGCCGCACAGCGCCGTGTGCTCGAGGATGTGGGCCACCCCGGTCGAGTCCTCGGGCACGGTGCGGAAACCGACCAGGAAGACGTTGTTCGGGTCGTCGGCGGCGATGTGGAAGTGCTGCGCGCCGGTGGCCCGGTGGCGGTACTCGTGGACGGTGACGTTGAGCGACGCCACCGGCACGCTGGCGACGAAGTCGAAGGCCGGGTCGGCTTGCGGTTGGCTCATGGACGGGCGTCCCTCCGGTGGTGGTTGGCGGCGCGGCCGTGCGGTCCTCGCTGTGACCCTCCCGGCGCCCCTGGAGTTCGACTCACGCCGTGCGCGCGATGCCGAAGCCCTCGAGCAGGTCCGGGACCAGCGTCGCCAGCTCGTGGCTCATGATGGCGAAGTCGGCGTCGAAGCGCTCGGCGTCGGTCTCGGCGACGACGTCGTCCAGCTGGTCGCGCACCGCGTCGAGGAACTGCAGGCTGCGCAGGGCCAGCTCGCCGTCGACGGTGAAGCCGATCCGGTCGTGCCAGATCAGCGCCAGGCGGGTCGCCCGCATGCCGGCGGCGACGTGGGCCTGCACCTCCTCCTCGTCGAGTTCGAGGCCGCGGCAGCGCACCACCCGGCTCTCGTGCAGCGGGTCGCGCAGCTCGCACTGATCGCCCAGGGCGAAGGCCTCCGGCAGGCCCTCCCCCGCCAGCCAGCGGGTCAGGCGCGTCGCCGGGCTGACCGGGGCCTCGGGCGGCACCGCGCGCAGGCTGCCGAGCGACTCGCGCAGCAGGGTTACCAGCTCCTCGGCGCGGCTGCGGCTGGAAGCGTCGATCCAGAGCCAGCCGCCGCGCCGATCGATGACCGCCCAGGTGCGGCGGTTCTTGGGCAGCGCGGCCGGCAGCAGCCGCGAGACGATGCCCTCCTTGACCGCCTGGCGGTCACGGCGCGGCAGACGGCGGCCACCTTGCTGGCGTTCGAGTTCGTGCACCTCGCCGGCGACGAGTTCGTTGACCACGCTCGGCGGCAGCAGCTTCTCCTGGCGGCAGGCGCAGACCAGCATGTAGCCGCCCACCGCGTGCACCAGCGTCTCGCCGCCGAGTCCGAGCGGCGACACCCACCCCTCGGTGCTGAACTCCAGGCTGCCGCAGTCACGGAAGGCCTGGGCGGCGAGTCGCGTCTCGAGCGCCTCGGCGTCCAGGGCCGGGGTCTCGAGCAGGCGGAAGAGCTGGAGGTTCTTGAACCACATGAGGGGGGGGTCCCGGGGGAAAGGCGCGGATTATGGCCGATGGCCTGGGTGGCCGCCACCCGGACGGGCGCCCGCCCGCCACCGCCGACCACGACCCGGCTAACCGAAGGTCAGGCCGCGGGCGACCTCGGTGATGTGGACCACGGCCGAGTGCTTGAGCCTGCGCTCGGGCGAGATGGCGTAGTACGACTCCGTCACCCCCTCGGCCTGCCCGACGCGGCGCACGTGGTACATCTGCTCCACCTGCACCGCGATCGTCGACGGCGCCGGAAACAGGCCGGCTCCCGCCTGCCCGAAGGCCTTGAGCAAGGCGCTGTCGTCGAACTCGGCGACCACCCGGGGGGCCACGCCGACCCGGTCGAACCAGTCGTCGAGACCGCGACGCAGCGCCGACCCGTCGACCGGGAGCAGCACCGGCGCCTCGTGCAGGCACTCGGGGAAGTTGCGCCGGTATCGCGCCGCCTGCGACTTGCCGACGTAGAACGAGACCCCGCTCTCGCCGAGACGGTGGTTGTAGGCGCGCACGTTCAGCCCGGTGGGGATGGGTCGGTCGGAGAGGACCAGGTCGAGCCGGTGCACGGCGAGGTCGCCGAGAAGCCGGTCGAGATCCCCCTCGCGACAGACGATACGCAGGCCCTCGTGTTGCGCCAGCGCCGGTTCCAGGATGCGGTAGGCGATCAGCTTGGCGATCGAGTTGACGATCCCCACGTGCAGCGTCGTCGGCAGGTCGGACAGCTCCGTCTGCACCCTCTGCGCGAGTTCCGCGCCGAGGGAGAAGATGTCGTCCGCGTACTGGCGGACCATGCGCCCAGTCTCGCTGAGCACCAGGCCGCGACCGGCCTTGCGGAACAGCGGCGCCCCGACCCGCGCCTCGAGCTGCTTGAGCTGGCCGCTGATGGTCTGCGGGGTCAGGTGCAGGACCTCCGCCGCCCGGGCGATGCTGCCCTCCCGGGCCACGGTCCAGAAGTAGAGCAGGTGCTGGTAGTTGAGGTGGCGCATGGGGCGTCTCCCGGGTGCTCCGGCACCGCTCCGCGGGCCGGAGACGGGCCATAATTAATTCGATAATTTCGAATCATAGTACATGAATGTTCGAATTGAACGACATGTCTTTGTCCGTATATTGGCCAGCAGACAGACCCATAGGAGTCGTTCCGATGTCCCAGACCAAGGTTCTCGACCCGAGATCACCCAGCCACGACTCGGCGCCGCGCGGTGTGCCCGTCGCGGGAGAGCGGGTGCTGCGCGACACCTATCGCCTGCTCTCGGCGACGCTGGCGTTCAGCGCCCTGACCGCCGCGGGCAGCGCCGCCCTCGGCCTGCCGGCGCCCGGGCTGCTGCTGACCCTGGCCGGCTACTTCGGCCTGCTGTTCCTCACCGCCAAGCTGCACCACAGCGCCTGGGGGCTCGCCGCGGTATTCGCCCTGACGGGCTTCATGGGCTACACGCTCGGGCCGCTGCTGGGCGCCTACCTGGCGCTGCCGCAGGGCGCGACGACCGTGGCCCTGGCGATGGGCCTGACCGGCGCGGTCTTCCTCGGGCTCTCGGCCTACGCGCGCCGCGACGACGCCGTGGACCTCTCGCGCTACGGGACGTTCCTGTTCGTCGGCATCCTGACCGCGTTCGGCCTCGGCCTGGCGGCCTACTTCCTGGCCCTGCCGATGCTCTCGCTCGCGGTCTCCGCTCTGTTCGTGCTGCTGATGTCGGGGCTGATCCTCCACGAGACACAGCAGATCGTGCGCGGCGGGGAGACCAACTACATCATGGCGACCGTGACGCTGTTCGTGTCGATCTACAACCTCTTCGCCAGCCTGCTGCACCTGCTCGGCTTCGCCGGCGGGGAGGAGGCCTGAGATGGGCCCCCGGATCGGCATCCTCGGCGGCGGGCAGCTCGGCCTGTTCCTGTGCCGGGCCGCCCGTCGCCTGGGCCTGGCCACCACGGTCCTCACCCCGGACCCCGACGCCCCGGCCCGCGCGGCCGCCGACGAGGTGCACGTCGCCCCCCTCGACGACCTCGACGCGGTCCGCCGCCTGGTCGCCCGGGTCGACGTGGTGACCTTCGAACTCGAGGCGATCCCGGCCGCAACATTGGAGGCCCTGGCCGCGGCCAAGGCGCGTGGTGAGGTGGACGTGGCGCCCGACCCGGCCATCCTGCGCCTGATCCAGAACAAGGCGCTGCAGAAGCGCTGGCTGGCCGAGCACGGCCTGCCCACGGCCCCGTTCGAGATCCTCGCGGGCGGGCCGGTGGACACCGCGCGACTCGCCCAGGCGTTCGGACTGCCCCTGGTGCAGAAACGTCAGCAGGGGGGCTACGACGGACGCGGCGTGCAGATCCTGCGCCGGCCCGATGCGCTGGCCAGCCTCTGGACGGAGCCGAGCCTGGTCGAGGCCTACCTCGGCGACGCGACCGAACTCGCCGTGCTGGTGGCGCGCACGCGCGACGGGCGCGTGCGCTGCTACGCGCCGGTCAGCCTCGAGTTCCACCCGGAGCACAACATCCTCGAAACCGTGATCGCGCCGGCACGCGTCGGCACCGCCACCGCGCGGCGCGCGCGCCGGCTGGCCCAGCGCGTGGTGAACCTGCTGGACGGGGTCGGCCTGTTCGCGGTCGAGATGTTCCTGCGCCCCGACGGCAGCCTCTGGGTCAACGAGATCTCACCCCGGGTGCACAACGCCGGCCACCACACCATCGAGGCCTGCGCGACCTCGCAGTTCGAGCAACACCTGCGTGCCATCACCGGTCTGCCGCTGGGGTCGGTGCGCCTGCGCGGCCACGCCGTGACGCGCAACCTGCTGTGGACCCCCCTGCTCGGCCGCCTGCGCAGCGCGGCGGCGCTGGTCGCGACCGGCGTGCGACGCGAGGCCGCGCTGCACTGGTATGGCAAGCGCAGCCCCCAACCGTGGCGCAAGATGGGCCACATCACCTGCGTGGGCCGCGATCCGGACCTGGCCACGCGGCGCTCCACCCTCTTCTACCGGCTGCTCTGTCAACCGGCACACGGGGCCCAGCAGGCATGAGCGGCCGGGTCGGCATCGTCATGGGCAGCGATTCGGACCTTCGGGTCATGGAGGACGCCGCGTCCGTGCTCGCACGGCTGGAGGTGCCCTACGAGCTCGGCATCGTCAGCGCCCACCGCACGCCGCGGCGTCTCTACGAGTACGCCTCCACCGCCGAGGAGCGGGGCCTGGACGTCCTGGTGGCCGGTGCCGGCGGCGCGGCCCACTTGCCCGGGATGCTCGCCGCGATCACCCCGCTGCCCGTGATCGGCGTGCCCATCGCGGCCACGCGGCTCGAGGGCCAGGATGCCCTGCTGTCGATCGTCCAGATGCCGTCCGGCGTGCCGGTCGCGACCGTCGCCATCGACAACGCGACCAATGCTGGCCTGCTCGCCGCGCAGATCATCGCCACCGCGGACCCCGCGCTGCGCAAGCGCATCGCGGCATACAAGCGCGCGCTCGAGGAGAAGGTCCTGGCCAAGGCCGAGGCCGTCGCCCGCGCCACCTGAACCGGGCGTACGCGAGGCA
>JBFIFF010000135.1:0-5963 GCA_041602955.1 Gammaproteobacteria bacterium
GAGACGGTGTGCCGCTCCATGTACTCGGACATGTCGTAACGGATCAGCTCGATGCCTAGCGTCAGCGCCAGCTGGCGGGTCACCTCGGTCTTGTCGACGCCGGTCGGGCCGGCGAACAGGAACGCGCCGATCGGCCGCTCGATGTCGCCGAGTCCGGAGCGCGCCATCTTGATCGCCGCGGCGAGCTGGTCGATGGCGCGGTCCTGGCCGAACACCACCATCTTCAGGTTGCGCTCGAGGTTGGCGAGCTGCTCCTTGTCCGACACCGACACCGCCTTGGGCGGGATGCGCGCGATCTTGGCCACCATCTCCTCGACGTCGGCGACGCCGACGGTCTTGCGCTTCTTCGACGGCGGCAGCAGGCGGAACGCGGCGCCTACCTCGTCGATGACGTCGATCGCCTTGTCCGGCAGGTGACGGTCGCCGATGTGGCGGTCGGAGAGCTCCGCCGCGGCGCGCAGCGCCTGTGCCGAGTAGCGGATGCCGTGATGCTCCTCGAAGCGGCTCTTGAGCCCCTTGAGGATCTTGACCGTGTCCTCGACGCTCGGCTCGACCACGTCGATCTTCTGGAAGCGGCGGGTCAGCGCGCGGTCCTTCTCGAAGATGCCCCGGTACTCCTGGTAGGTGGTCGAACCGATGCAGCGCTACTCGCCCGAGGCGAGCCACGGCTTGATCAGGTTCGATGCGTCCATGACCCCACCGGACGCCGCGCCGGCGCCGATGACGGTGTGGATCTCGTCGATGTACAGCACCGACCCCGGCTTCTTCTTCAGCGCGTCGAGCACCGCTTTCAGGCGCTTCTCGAAGTCGCCGCGGTACTTGGTGCCGGCCACCAGGCCGCCGAGGTCCAGGGCGTAGATGGTGCTCTCGGCGAGCACCTCCGGCACCTCGCCGTCGACGATCTTCTTGGCCAGCCCCTCGGCGATGGCGGTCTTGCCGACCCCCGCCTCGCCGACCAGCAGCGGGTTGTTCTTGCGCCGCCGGCAGAGGATGCGGATCACCCGCTCGACCTCGGCCTCGCGACCGATCAGCGGGTCGATGCGCCCCTCGCGGGCCTGGGCGTTGAGGTCGGTGGCGAAGCTCTCGAGCGGCGCCTTGCCCGATTGCGTCCCGTCGCCCTCCTCCTCGGCCTCGCCCGGTGCGGCGTCGCCCGGGCCCTCGTCGTCGAGCTTGGTGATGCCGTGCGAGAGGTAGTTGACGACGTCGAGCCGGGTCAGGTTCTGGCGGTTGAGCAGGAACACCGCCTGCGACTTCTGCTCGGAGAAGAGCGCGACGATGACGTTGGCCCCGGTCACCTCCTTCTGGCCGGAGGACTGGACCTGCATCACCGCGCGCTGCAGCACGCGCTGAAAGCCGACCGTGGGCTGGATGTCGCGGGTGTCGTTGGGCGCCAGCAGTGGGCTGGTCTCGTCGAGGAACTCGTCGAGATCGCGGCGCAGCCGCTCGCGGTCGATGGCGCAGGAGTGGAACAGCTCGATGACGGTCGGGTTGTCGAGCAGCGCCAGCAGCAGGTGCTCGACGGTCATGAACTCGTGCCGCTTGTCGCGCGCCTCGCGGAAGGCGTCGTTGAGGCTCTGTTCGAGATCCTTGCTCAGCATCGTGTCACCACCGTGGCCTCCTCCGGGTTCACGCCTCCTCCATGGTACAGAGCAGCGGGTGCTCGTGCTTGCGCGAGTAGATGTTGACCTGACCGACCTTGGTCTCGGCCACGTCGTGGGTGTAGACGCCGCACACGCCCTTGCCGCGGGTGTGCACGTGCAGCATGACCTGGGTCGCCTTCTCGCGGTTCATGCCGAAGAACATCTGCAGGATGTGGACCACGAACTCCATCGGCGTGAAGTCGTCGTTGAGCAGCAGCACGCGGTACATCGGCGGCCGCTTGAGCTTCGGCCGCGCCGCCTCGACGGCCAGCCCCTGCCCGTTTCTCTCGTTGCGTTTCGGATCACCCATCGCCGTCAATTCTAGATCATGCCGCCCCCCGCAGGCGCGCGGCGAGGTTACCTCCGGGGCCGCCGCGGACTCAAGCCGGGGCCGGCCCGCGTCGCCCGATTGGACACGCCCGGGCGGGCCCGGTTCAACGGCACCGGGAATGGGGGATTTCGGCGAGGCTCGGGCGGCCGGGTTCCCGGGCGGGAACCCGGCCGCGAGGGTCACATGTGGGCGATGACGGCGTCGCCGAAACCGGAGGCGCTCATCAGCGTGGCGCCCTCCATCAGGCGCTCGAGGTCGTAGGTGACCTGCTTGCTGGAGATCGCGCCGCCCATGCCCTTGACCACCAGGTCGGCGGCCTCGCTCCAGCCGAGGTGGCGGAGCATCATCTCGGCGGAGAGGATCAGCGAGCCGGGGTTGACCTTGTCCTGGCCGGCGTACTTGGGCGCGGTGCCGTGGGTCGCCTCGAACATGGCCACGGTGTCGGAGAGGTTGGCGCCCGGCGCGATGCCGATACCACCCACCTCGGCGGCCAGCGCGTCGGAGATGTAGTCGCCGTTGAGGTTCAGCGTGGCGATGACGTCGTACACGTCGGGGCGCAGCAGGATCTGCTGCAGGAAGGCGTCGGCGATGACGTCCTTGACCACGATCTCCTTACCGGTCCGCGGATTCTTGAAGCTGCACCACGGGCCGCCACCCATCTCGGTGGCGCCGAACTCGTTCTTGGCCAGAGCGTAGCCCCAATCGCGGAACCCGCCCTCGGTGAACTTCATGATGTTGCCCTTGTGCACCAGCGTCACCGACGCGCGGTCGTTGTCGATCGCGTACTGGATCGCCTTGCGCACGAGGCGCTCGGTGCCTTCGCGCGAAACCGGCTTGATGCCGATGCCGGAGCTGCCCGGGAAGCGGATCTTGGTCACGCCCATCTCCTTCTGCAGGAAGTCGATGACCTTCTTGACCTCGGCGCTGCCTTCCTCCCACTCGACACCTGCGTAGATGTCCTCGGAATTCTCGCGGAAGATGACCATGTCGACCTTCTCGGGGGCCTTCACCGGGCTCGGCGTGCCGTCGTAGTAGCGCACCGGGCGCAGGCAGACGTAGAGGTCGAGCTGCTGGCGCAGGGCGACGTTGAGCGAGCGGATGCCACCGCCGACCGGGGTGGTGAGCGGCCCCTTGATCGAGACGACGTAGTCGCGCACCGCGTTGAGGGTTTCGTCGGGCAGCCAGGTGTCGGGGGCGTAGACCTTGGTCGCCTTCTCACCGGCGTAGACCTCCATCCAGGAGATCTTGCGCTTGCCGCCGTAGGCCTTCTCGACCGCGGCGTCGGTGACCTTGACCATCACCGGGGTGACGTCGACGCCGATGCCATCGCCCTCGATGAACGGGATGATCGGCTGGTCCGGGACGTTCAGCGAGTGGTCCGCGTTGACGGTAATCTTCTCGCCCGTGGCGGGCACGACGATCTTTTGGTAGCTCATGACAGGATCCCCGGTGGTTGGTGCGGCGGATTGGAAAATCAAGGCGCAGAATTTTACACTTATCAATACACAATATCTATAGCTCCCATAATCTCCCGTTATGGCAACACCGATCAGCCCCCGGCGCCCACCCGGGCCCGGCGCACCCGCCTGCCGCGGTCTCGAGCGCGGCCGCCCACCCTGGTGGCCCCCCGCGCCATGGTGATGGTTGGCCTTTCGGGCGGTGTCGACTCCTCGGTCGCCGCGCTTGCGCTGCAGCGTGCGGGCGTCGAGATCGAGGCGCTGTTCATGAAGAACTGGGAGGAAGACGACGATGCCGACTACTGCGCCGCGGCCGTCGACCTCGAGGAGGCCCGTGGCGTGGCCGCGCACCTCGGCCTCCCGCTGCACGCGGTCAACTTCGCCCACGACTACTGGGAACGGGTCTTCGAGCACTTCCTCGCCGAATACCGTGCCGGCCGCACCCCGAATCCGGACGTGCTGTGCAATCGCGAGATCAAGTTCCGCGCCTTCCTCGACCACGCCCTGGCGCACGGGGCCTCGGGCATCGCCACCGGCCACTACGCGCGCGTGGCCCAGGCCGCTGGCCGCTGGCGGCTGCTGCGCGGGCGCGACGCGGACAAGGACCAGAGCTACTTCCTGCACGCGCTCGACCAGGAGCAGCTGGCCCACGCCCGCTTCCCGGTCGGCGAACTGTGCAAGACGGAGGTCCGGCGCCTCGCCCGCGAGGCCGGGCTCGCGACCCACGACCGCCGCGACAGCACCGGCATCTGTTTCATCGGCGAGCGGCGCTTCAAGGCGTTCCTGATGCGCTTCCTGCCGGCCCGGCCCGGGGCGATCCGCACGGCGGACGGCCGCGAGGTCGGGCGCCACGACGGCCTGATGTACTACACCCTCGGCCAGCGCCACGGCCTCGGCATCGGCGGTCGGCGCGACGCCGGAGGCGAGGCGTGGTACGTCATCGGCAAGCGGCTCGACGACAACGTGCTGCTGGTCGCCCAGGGCCATGACCATCCGGCGCTGATGAGCCAGGGACTCGAGGCCGCGCAACCGCACTGGATCGCCGGCACTCCGCGCCTGCCGCTGGCGTGCACGGCCAAGATCCGCTACCGCATGCGCGACGTCCCGTGCCGGGTCGAGGCGCCGGCGGATGACCGCTTGCGGGTCCGCTTCAGCACACCCCAGCGGGCCGTCACCCCCGGGCAGTCGGTGGTGTTCTATGCTGGCGAGGAGTGCCTCGGCGGCGCCGTGATCGAGCGTCCAATCGACTTATGATTTACTTTAATTAAAGACGATATGAACCTGAATATTATAGATAATAGAGTCATCGCTCTGGCCGGCATCCTGCAGGCGGTCCATCTGGTCAACCGCACCGCACAGCACGGCATGGCCGACCAGGCCGCGCTCGAGGCGAGCATCGGCAGCGTCCTCGACCTCGACGCCGGCTCGACCCGCGACGTGTTCGGTGGGCTCGCCGGGGTCGAAACCGGACTGCGCCAGATCCAGCACCAGATCGGGCGTGAGCGCAACCCGCTCGAGCAGCGCTACGTGATCAACCTGCTGCAACTCGAGCCGCGCCTGCGCGCGCGACCCGACCTGGTCGAGCGGATCCGCGAGGGGGTGCGCGAGGCCAAGGCGCTGGCCGCCGACCGGCCCAGAACCGACCCGGCGGTGATCGCCTGCCTCGCCGAGACCTACACCGCGACCATCAGCACGCTCAGCCCACGGATCATGGTCACCGGAGAACCCAACCAGCTCAACCGCCCGGAGGTCGCCGACCGCATCCGCGCCCTGCTGCTGGCCGGCGTGCGCGCCGCCGTGCTGTGGCGGCAGTGCGGCGGCAGCCGCCTGAAGCTGCTGCTGCAGGTCCGCAGCACCGTCGAGCGCGCAAACGAACTGCTCGCGGAGATCGGCCGTGACGCGGCCTGACGTGCGCGCGCTGCTGCTGACTCTGCTGCTCGCCCTCGCACCCGGCGCCTGGGCGGCGCAGGTGACCCTGGTCTACTCGGGCAACCTCGACGGCGAGCTCGAGCCGTGCGGCTGCACCGCCGAGACCGACTACGGCGGGCTGCTTCGGCGGGCGACCTACGTCGACGGGCTACGAGACGCGGGCCTGGACCCGGTGGTGGTCACCACCGGTGGCCTACTCACCGCGGCGATAGGCGCCGACCGCATCAAGGCGGAGTTCATCCTCTCCGGGCTGACGCGCAGCGGCGTCGACGGGGTCGGCGTGCAGTGGGCCGACCTGGTCTACGGGCCGTCGTTCCTGGCGGCCCACGCACTGCCCTACGTCGCCAGCAACTGGCTCGACGACGACCTGCCCCGGGTACAGGCGATCGCCCGGCCCGGTGCCCGCCTGCGCCTGTTCCAGTGGCTCGACCCGGCGGCCTCGCCGCTGCGCGGCATGCAGGGCGGGCAGCGTCTCGTCGACACGTCGACCGCCCCGCTCGCCGCGGCGCTGGCCGAGGCCCGGGCACGCGGCGAGACCACGCTGCTCGCGACCACGCTCGACTACGCGCGCGCCCGCTCCGAGTTGCCCCTCGACGACGTCGTCGA
>JBFIFF010000136.1:0-5890 GCA_041602955.1 Gammaproteobacteria bacterium
GCGCACTGGTCGACCGCCATGGCGCCGTTGTGGAACGCGAATTCGACGTGGCCGACGCCGTGGGCCTCGTGGTAGCGCAACGCCTCGCCGTGGCCCGCCGCGAACGGGTCGCAGGCCTCCTCGGGCAGGGCCGCGACCGTCTTGCCGAGGACCTCGGTCGCCGGCAGCTTGAGCGCCTCGTCGCGCGGCAGGCCGCGGCGCAGGTGACCTATCCAGACCGCCCCGTCGACCGTCGCCCGGCACACCGCCCCGTCGTCGCGGCGCGCCACCAGCTCGCCGGGGCGGCCGGCATGGTCCGGGGCGGGCGCGACGTTGAACAGGTGGAGGCCCTCGCCCAACGACGGATCGCGCACACCCGGTGCGCCATCGCTGGCAAGCACCTTGCGCAGTACCGTCGCGGTCGGATCGCGCGACCAGTCGATCGCCCGCTCGGCCTGGGTCATCGGCGGCTGCCAGCCGCCACCGGCATGTTCCGGGTGGTCGGCCGGCGGGACGGGGGCGAAGCCGCCCGCGGCGTGCGCTTCCAGCGCCTCGCGCAGGCAGGCGACCGCCGCCTCGGTCACCTCGTGGCGGTAGAGGCTGCTCTTGCGCGCCTCGCGCACGGGGAAGCGGCGGGTCGCCCAGACCGGCCCGGCGTCAAGCGCCGCCTTGGCCTGCAGCAGCGTCACGCCCCACACGGGTTCGCCACGCAGGATCGCCCAGTCGAGCGCCGACGGGCCGCGGTCACCGACCGGCCCGGGGTGGACCACCAGGCAGGGCACCCGCTGCCAGACCGAGGCGGGAATCGGCCGGCGCAGGTAGGGGGCGATGACCAGTTCGGGGCGCCACAGATCGACGGCCTCCTCGGTGACGGCGTCGTGGATGTCGAACTCGACGGAGACCTCGTGGCCCCAGCCCACGCATTCCACGTAGAGGCGCTGGGCGAGGCTGTTGAAGGCGTGGGTCAGGAAGAGCAGGCGCATGCGCGGTTCGCATCGGGTCACGGGCAGCGGCCGATGATACGTCAGCCGCCCGCAGCGCGGTCAGCAGATGCGCGGCAGCTGCTCGCCGCTCAGCCAGTCGACCATGCGTCGTCCGCCGAACGCGGTCTCCATCTGCACGAAGTGGTGGTCGTCGTCGAGCACCGTGCCGACGATCGCCGCCTCGCCACCGAGCGGGTGGGCGCGCATCGCCGCGAGCAGCCGCTCGGCGTCCTCCGGGGCGCAGATCGCCACCAGTTTGCCCTCGTTGGCCACGTGCAACGGGTCGAGGCCGAGGAACTCGCAGCAGGCGCGCACCGGCTCGCGCACCGGGAGCGCCGCCTCGTCGAGCAGCATGCCGACACCCGACTGCCGGGCCAGCTCGTTCAGGGTCGCCGCGAGCCCGCCGCGCGTCGGGTCGCGCAGGCAGCGCAACCCGGCACCGCTCGCGACCATCGCCGCGACCAGGCCGTGCAGCGCCGCGCTGTCGGAGACCACCGGCGCACCGAAGTCGAGGTTCTCGCGGCTGGCCATGATCGCCACGCCGTGGTCGCCGATCGGGCCGTTGACCAGGATGCGATCGCCGGGCCGGGCACGGTCCCCGGAGAGCGTCACCCCCACGGGCACCACGCCGACCCCGGTGGTGGTGATGAACAGGCCGTCGGCCTTGCCCCGCTCGACCACCTTGGTGTCGCCGGTCACCACCGGCACGCCGGCCTCGCGGCTCGCCGCGGCCATCGAGGCGACCACCCGGGCGAGATCCGCCAGCGGGAACCCCTCCTCGAGGATGAACCCCGCCGCCAGGTAGAGCGGCTGCGCGCCGGACATGGCGACGTCGTTGATGGTGCCGTGCACCGCCAGGCTGCCGATGTCGCCACCGGGGAAGAACAGCGGCGTGACCACGTGGCTGTCGGTCGCGATCACCATGCGCCCGGCCGGCACCTCGAAACAGGCCTGGTCGTTGAGCTGCGCGAGCAGCGGGTTGGCGAACGCGGCGACGAAGAGCTCGTCGATCAGCTGCGCCATCGCGCGTCCGCCGCCGCCGTGGGTCAGGTCGACGTGGCCGTGCTCCAGGTCGAGACGGGAGGTGTAGCCGCGGCTCACCGGCAGGCCGCCCCGACGGGGTCGATCCGGATTAGGGCCGGGGGCATGGGTCGCTCTTCAAGGGTCAAAGTCCGGCGCCTTGCCCTCAGCGCTGGCCGCGCGGGCGATCTCCTCCGGGTGCAGCATCGCGCTGTTCCAGGTGGCGACGTAGTTGAGTCCGTCCGCGACGGAGTGATCCCGGCCGTAGAGCAGCATCTCCTTGGTCCCGCGCACCGCCAGCGGGGACTTGGCCGCGATCCGCGCGGCCTGCGCATGCACCTCCGTCATCAGTTCCCCGTGCGTTTCGCAGACTCGGTTGACCAGCCCCAGGCGGGCCGCCTCCGCGGCGTCGCAGCGGCGTCCGGTCAACGCCAGCTCGTTGGCGTGCCCGCGTCCGATCAGGTGGGGCAGGCGCTGCAGGGTGCCCACGTCGGCGGTGATGGCCAGGTCGATCTCCTTGATCGCGAAGAAGGCATCGCGGCTGGCATAGCGCATGTCGGCACAGCAGATCAGGTCGACGCCACCGCCGATGCAGGCGCCGTGGATCGCCGCCAGCACCGGCTTGCGGCACCGCTCGATGGCGCCCAGGTTGTGCTGCAGGCGCTTGATGAGCAGGCGCAGCTGCTCGCTGGCGCGGTGACGGTCATCGTCCCGCGGCAGGAGCTGCGCGAGCAGCGCCAGGTCGACCCCGGAACAGAAGTGCTTGCCGGCCGCGGCGAGGACGACCACCCGGACGGACGGTTCGGCATCGAGCCACTCGAAACAGCGCTGCAGCTCGTCCCACATCTCCGCCACCATGGCGTTGGCCCGCTCGGGGTTGTCGAGCGTCACGCTGGCGACATGGTCGTCCAGCTGCAGCCGGAGGGTCTGGAAACTCGGGCATTCGGGGCTGGACATCGGGTACTCCTCGCGCGTGGCGCGGCGCGGCCGCCGGGGCCTAGCTTGCCACGGCCCCGGCCCGCAGCGCGCGGTGCCGCCCGTAGGTGTAGTGCGCGGCGCACGCCCCCTCCGACGAGACCATGCACGAGCCGAGCGGGTTCTCCGGGGTGCACGCCCTGGCGAACAGTTTGCACTCCTGGGGGGCCTTGAGCCCGCGTAGGATCGCCGGGCACTCGCATGCCGGGTTCTCGCGGCCGCGGCGCGGCGCGAGTTCGAAACGCGCCTCGGCGTCGAACTGCGCGTAGGCCGCCTTGACGCGCAGGGCGCTGTAGGGCACCTCGCCGAGGCCGCGCCACTCGAACACGCGGCGCATCTCGAACACCTCGGCGACCAGCGCCTTGGCCTTGGGGTTGCCGTCGCGTGTGACCGCGCGCGCGAACTCGTTCTCGACCCGCGCCTCGCCGCGGTTGACCTGATCGACCAGCATGCGGATCGCCTGCAGCACGTCGAGCGGCTCGAAGCCGGCGATCACCACCGGCTTGCGGTACTCCTCGGCGAAGTACTCGTAGGGCTGGCTGCCGATCACGGTGCTGACGTGGGCCGGGCCGACGAAACCGTCGAGCGGCACCGTGCCGAGCTCGCGCACCTGCGGCGATTCGAGGATGTTGCCGATCGCCGCGGGGGTCAGCACGTGGTTGCAGAAGACGCTGAAGTTCCCGAGTCCCAGAGCCTGCGCCTGCTTGATCGCTGCCGCCGTCGGCGGGGTCGTGGTCTCGAAGCCGATGGCGAAGAAGACCACCTCCCGCCCGGGGTTCTCCTGCGCGATCCTGAGCGCATCGAGGCACGAGTAGACCATGCGCACGTCGGCGCCAGTCGCCTTGGCCCGGATCAGGCTGGTCCGCTCCGAACCCGGGACACGCAGCATGTCGCCGTAGCTGCACA
Organism: Gammaproteobacteria bacterium; assembly: GCA_041602955.1. GTDB lineage: Bacteria > Pseudomonadota > Gammaproteobacteria > QNFN01 > QNFN01 > QNFN01. The sequence continues at coordinate 3,864 of JBFIFF010000136.1, forward strand.
GGATCACCTCGGGTCGGCGCGCCAGCTCGATGGCCATGTCGATGCGCCCGATCGGCAGCACGCAGACCGGGCAGCCGGGGCCGTGCACCATGCGCACGTTGAGCGGCAGCAGCGCCGGGATGCCGTAGCGGAAGATGGCGTGGGTGTGGCCGCCGCAGAACTCCATGAAGGCGTAGTCGCGGCCGGTGTCGGCGACACGCCGGATCGACGCGGCGAGACCACGCGCCAGCGCACCGTCGCGGAACTCGTCGACGTACTTCACGCCGCGCCCTCGCCCGCCGCGGCCATCTCGGCGAACAGCGCCAGCGTCTTCTCGGCCTCCTCGGGATCGATGCGGTTGAGCGCGTAGCCGACGTGGACGATGACGTAGTCGCCCACGGCGACACCGTCGACCAGGGCCAGCGAGACCTGCTTGGAGACGCCGCCCAGGTCGACCCGGGCCATGTCGTCGTCGAGGAACTCCTCGACCCGCGCGGGGATGGCGAGGCACATGCGTTCAGTTCTCCTTCGGGGGCTGCTGGAGCGCGGCCCACGCCTGGCCCAGGGCGAGGCCGCCGTCGCCGGGCGGCGCGCGACGTGCCTCGAGCGGACGCAGACCATGGCTGGGCAGCTCGCGACGCAGCACGCCGCACAGCAGTTCGTTGAGGAAGCAGCCGCCGCCGAGGGCGACCGTGGTCAGCCCGGTGGCCTCGGCGGCCCGGGTGATCCACGCCACCAGCCCGGCGGCAAGCGTCGCGTGGAAGCGCGCCGCGGCCACCGCTGCGTCGTCCGCGGAGGCGACGCGGTCGAGCGCCGGCAGGAGGTCGAGGGTGCCGTCGACGGTCAGCCGGTAGCCGTCGTGCCACGGCACGGCCGGCCACACCGTGGCGGCGAGGCCCTCGAGGAGCATCGCCGCCTGGCCCTCGAAGCTGGCCACCGGCTTGAGACCGAGCAGGCCGGCCACGGCGTCGAACAGGCGGCCGGCGCCGGTGGTCTGCGGGCAGCGGGTGCCGCGTTCGAGCAGCGTCGCCACCGCGCCGGCACCCGGCCCGGGGAAGCGGGCGGTGATCTCGTCGCCGCGGCCGAGCGCATGCAGTGCCGCCGCGGCGAGCCGCCACGGCTCGCGCGCGGCACGGTCGCCGCCCGGCAGCGCCAACGGCGCGAGGTGGCCGAGACGAGTGAAGCCGCCGGGGTAGACGCGCAGCAGCTCGCCCCCCCACGCCGTGCCGTCGGTGCCGAGGCCGACGCCGTCGAGGGCGACGCCGAGGAGTTCTCCGGTCACGCCGTGCTCGGCGGCGACCGCCGCGACGTGGGCGTGGTGGTGCTGCACGGCGACGCAGGCGAGGCCGCGTTCGGCGGCGAGACGCTCGGCGAGGCGACTGCTGTAGAAATCCGGGTGCAGGTCGCGCACGACCCGCGTCGGCGTCACCTCGAGCACCTCGCACAGGTGCGCGACGGTGGCGTCGAGGGCGCGGCAGGTGGCCGGGTTGTCGAGGTCGCCGACGTGCTGCGACAGGAACGCCTCGTCGCCGCGGGTCACGCAGACGGTGTTTTTCAGGTGACCACCGACCGCGAGTAGCGGCGGCCCACCGGCCGGCAGGCGGATGGCCCGCGGCACGCGGCCGCGGGCGCGGCGCAGGAAGGCCGGCGCACCCTGGCGCACGCGCACGACGCTGTCGTCGCAGCGCACGCGGATCGGGCGGTCGTGCAGCAGCAGCAGGTCGGCGATGCCGCCGAGCCGCGCGAGGGCCTCGTCGTCGTCGATCACCAGCGGCTCGCCGCCGGGGTTGGCGCTGGTCATCACCAGCACCAGTGGCTGCGCCGTCGCGCTCCAGCCGAGCCCTGCGGGCTGCCCGGCCGCGGCGTGGAACAGCAGCCAGTGGAGCGGCGTGTAGGGCAGCATGGCGCCGAGCCAGCGCAGACCAGGGGCGACGCCCGGCAGCGCGGCATCGCAGCCCGGCGCCTTGGGCAGCAGCACCATTGGCCGCCACGCCGCCTCGAGCACCGCGCGCGATCCGGCATCGACCTCGGCCAGCCCCGCGAGCGAC
>JBFIFF010000137.1:0-5857 GCA_041602955.1 Gammaproteobacteria bacterium
CCGGGTCCGGCGTGCACCAGCTCGACACGCGCCCCCTGCTTGCGCAGGCCGGTGCCGACGACCAGCGCGTGCTGCCAGCCGATGACGGTCAGGCGGGTCCCTTCGGCGCACGCCGGCGGTGGGCGTGGGGCCCCGGGCCCCAGCCCCTGGTCCGCAGTGGCCAGGGCGATCACCAGGCCGCCCTGCCGTAGGCGTTCGGCCAGGGGGTGTTCCTGCGCGGCGGACGACAGGGAGAGCAGGGCGAACGTCGCGATGGCGAGGCCGGTGCCGAGGCGGGCCGGTGACCCGCGAGACCTGTTCGCGCGATCCATGCCCTAAGCATAGGTGGGGTCTGGGCACGGTTGCCGAGGTAGCCTTTGGAGGAGGCATCCCCCTGAGGGCCAGGCGAAAAAAAGCCCGCCATTGGATGACGGGCTCAAACCACCTAAAGGAGGATGGAGGAGAGTCTGCAGACTACCCATCTTGCTGCAGCGCAGCAAGTGCGATCTGCGCAGTTGTTGCGTTGCGTCAAGTCCCGCCTCCGGGCGATCGCTCGGCTTGGCTCGCGAAAGGTGTCGCGGGCGGGCGATGCCGACGTCGGAATCGGTGGAAATGGCCCCTGGGAAACGACAAGGCCCGCGCTTGGCGGGCCTTGCGAGGCGTCCTGGTCCGTTTGGCTCCCCGGGGCGGGCTCGAACCACCGACCCAGTGATTAACAGTCACTTGCTCTACCAACTGAGCTACCGGGGAATAGGGGGCGGAATGGTAAAGGCACCCCCCCTGGCGGTCAATACCGGGTCGCCTGCGTCACGCATGACGGCGCGGCAGCGTGCTGCGCGCGACGGCGGCGTACGGCGAGGAACGGGTCCTGTCGTGCTCGTGCATCCGGTAGTGGACGAAGTCGGGCAGGCTGTCGAAGAGCATGAAGGGGTTGCCCTCGCGCTGCTCGGCAATGGTCGAGGTCGGCTTGACGGCGTAGTTGTGACCCGGGTGGACGACCGTCTCGCCCGGAAGCGCCTCGCCGATCCGGCGCAGGGTTGCGTACATCTGCTCCGGGTCGCCGCCACGCAGGTCGCACCGGCCGCAGCCGAAGACGAACAGGGTGTCGCCTGCGATCAGGTGACCGGGCAGGCGCAGACACGCGGAGCCCGGGGTGTGCCCAGGGGTGTGCCAGAATTCGACGGTGGTCCCGCCGATCGCCACGGTGTCGCCGCCGTCATGCAGCGTGGGTTTGACCGGGCAGCCGCCCCAGAAGTCGGCCTCGGCCCTGAGCAGGTGGACCTGGGCATCGGTCACGTCGACCAGCGCCTCGACGCCGTTGACGTGGTCGGGGTGGCTGTGGGTGAGCAGCACGTCGGTGATGCGTGCGCCGGCCTCCCGGGCCATGTCGAGAATCGCCGGCACGTCCCAGGCCGGATCGACCACCGCGGCACGCCCGCTGGCATGGTCGTGAACCAGGTAGATGAAGTTCTCCCAGGTGCCGAGCTCGCGGGCGTGGATGGCGAACGGGGCGTCGTCGTCGGTCATCGTCCTCTCCGTGCGTGCCGGCGAGCGGGCCGGGCCAGGAAATACTTGACAAGAGGGCTCGGGAATAATATCCTACCTGTGAGCTCAAGTACGAGCTATCCTCCTGTCCCCAATATTGACCCCGCAACCCCTGCGGGGTTCTTTTTTTCCATCACCTACACCTCAGCGGTAGTCCTGCCGGTCGAGGCCGTGCTTGCGCATCTTGTCGTAGAGCGTCTTGCGCGGCAGGCCGAGGGTCTCCAGGGCTTCCTTGATGTTTCCCTTGTGCTGGACCAGCGCCTGCTCGATCAGCGCGCACTCGAAGGCCTCGACCTGTTCGGGCAGGGTCCTTCCGGCATCGTTCCAGCTGCCGCCGGTCTCCTCCATCTGCTGGGGCGAGCAGTCGCCGAGCAGCAGGAACCGCTCGGCGCAGTTGCGCAGCTCGCGCACGTTGCCCGGCCAGTCGTGACCGGCGAGGCGCTGCACCTGGGCCGGGGTCGGCGGCGTGGGCTCGCGCCGATAACGGGACGCGGCGCACTGGACGAAGTGCTGGAACAGCAGCGGGATGTCGTCGCGGCGCTCGCGCAGCGGGGGAATCTCCAGGGTGACCACGTTGAGCCGGTAGTAGAGGTCCTCGCGGAAGCTGCCCGCGGCGCTCGCCTCCTTGAGGTCGATCTTGGTCGCGGCGACCACCCGCAGGTCGAGCGGGATCAGCTGGTTGGAGCCGAGGCGCTCGATGCTGCGCTCCTGCAGGGCGCGCAGCAGGCGGGTCTGCAGGGGCAAGGGCATGTTCTCGATCTCGTCGAGGAACAGGGTCCCGCCATTGGCGTGCTCGAACTTGCCGATGCGCCGCTTCTGCGCCCCGGTGAAGGCGCCTGCCTCGTGGCCGAACAGCTCGCTTTCGATCATCGACTCGGGCAGGGCGCCGCAGTTGACGGCGACGAAGTTCTGCTCGCGCCGGCCGCTGTGCTCGTGCAGGCTGCGCGCGACGAGCTCCTTGCCGGTGCCGGTCTCGCCGAGGATCAGGACGTCGGCATCGGTGTCGGCCACCTGCGCGATCAGGCCGCGCAACCGGTGCATGCGCGGCGTGTTGCCCACCAGCAGGGTCGCGCCGGCGCCCTGGGTCTCGAGTTCGCGGCGCAGCGAGCGGTTCTCCAGGGTCAGCGCGCGCTTCTCCATCGCCCGCTTGACCACGTCGCACAGGTGTTCGGAGGAGAACGGTTTCTCGAGGAAGTCGTAGGCGCCGTCGCGGATGGCGTTGACCGCCATGTTGATGTCGCCGTGGCCGGTGACCAGGATCACCGGCAGGTCGCGGTCGATCTCCAGGGCCCGGGTGAGGAAGGTCAGCCCGTCCATGTCGGGCATCTTGATGTCGCTGATCACCACCCCCGCCCACTCGGCGTCGAGGTGCGGCAGGGCCTCGACCGGCGAGTTGAAGGCGCGCACGTCGTAGCCGGCGAGTTCGAGCATCTGCGCGCCTGCTACACGGATGTGCTTCTCGTCGTCGATCAGGAAGACCGGGGCGGTGACGCTCATGCGCTCTTCTCCTGCAGGTCACGGGCGCGAGGCAGGCGCACGGTGAACAGCGCGCCGCCATCGGGGTGGTTGGTGGCGCGCACGCTGCCGCCGAAGCCGTCGATGATGCGGTAGCTGATCGACAGTCCGAGGCCGAGGCCCTGGCCGACCTCCTTGGTGCTGAAGAAGGGGTCGAACACCTGGTCGAGGTGCTCGGGCAGGATCCCGGGTCCGGTGTCGCGCACGGTCAGCGTCACCGCGTCCCGGTCGGCGACGGCGCGCAGCTCGATGCGTCGCGTCGGACTCCCCTCCAGGGCCTGCTGGGCGTTGCCGATCAGGTTCACCAGCACCTGCTCGAGGCGCACCATGTCGGCCAGCACGAACAGTTCCTCGCGCGGGAAGTCGCGCACCAGCTCGACATCGCCGCCGTCGAGGCGCAGCACCGCCAGCGCACCGTCGACCGCGGCCGGCAGCGACACCGCCACCGCCTGGCCCGAGCTCTTGCGCGCGAACGCCTTGAGCTGGGTGATGATCTGCGCCATGCGGCCGGTCAGCTGGGCAATCTGCTCGAGGTTCCAGCACGCCTCGGCCCCGCGCTTCTTCTCGAGCAACAGCCGGGCGTTGTCGGCGTAGGTGCGGATCGCCGCCAGTGGCTGGTTGAGCTCGTGGTTGATGCCGGCCGACATCTGGCCCAGGGCGGCGAGCTTGGCGGCCTGGATCAGCTCCTCCTGGGTGCGGCGCAGCGCCATCTCGGTTTCGCGGTGCTCGCCGATCTCCCGCACCAGTCGCCGGTTGGTCTCGACCAGGTCGGCGGTGCGCTCGAGGACACGCCGTTCGAGCTCGTCGTGGGCGCGCTGCAGCGCCGCCTCCTGTTCCTTGAGCTGGCTGATGTCATGCAGGGTGGCGATCAGCTTGCCGCCGGCCACGGGTAGCGGGTCCAGGGTCAGCTCCATCGGGAAGGCACGTCCGTCGGCGCGCAGACCGCGCACCTCGCGCGGGCCGCTCTCGCGCGATTCGGGTGCCGCCAGCAGGGCGGCACAGGCGGCACGGTCGGCAAGGTCGACCAGATCGAGGAACGGGCGCCCCGTGAAATGGGCCGAGCGGCGGCCGAACAGGCTCTCCGCGGTCGGGTTGAACGAGTCGATGCGCCCCTGGGAGTCCACCGTGACCAGGCCGGCCCGGGTGCCGTCGATGATCGCCCGGATGCGTGCCTCGTTGGCCTCCAGGGCCACCTTGGCCTGCTGCTCGAAGCGGCGCCTCTGGTGGTGGGTGGCCTGGCGCTGCGCCAGGAACAGGCCGACCGAGAGCAGGGCGGCGAGGATCGCCACGGCGAGCAGCGTGGCGCGGCGTACCTGGCTGCCGACCGGGTCGAGTGAGGTCAGGGCGTGGATCGTCCAGCCGGCCGTGGGCATGGGCATGCTGCGCATCAGGTAGCCGGCCTCCTCGAGGCCCTCGGTACGGTCGCCGAAGGGGTTGAACAGTGCCGCCTGGCGCACCGTGAGCAGTCGGCTGTGTGCCCCGCCGTGCGGCTGCGAGGCGACGATCTCGAGCTGGGTCGGAACAACGTCGGCGTAGCGGCGGCTCGCGCGGATGCGCTCGAGCGTGGTGGGGGGGAGGGGCTCGAGGCTGCGGAACTTCCACTCCGGGCGTGTCGAGATGAAGATCACCCCGTCGGGGTCGGTGACCAGGAACTCGCCCAGCGCCCCGGCCCATTCGAACTCGACCGGTGCGACGCTGAGCTTGACCGCGATGACCCCGAGCACCTCGCCCTCGTCCTGCACCGGGTAGGAGAAGTAGTAGCCGCGCTGCTGGGAGGTGGTGCCCAGGGCGTAGTAGCGGCCCAGGGCACCGGCGATCGCCTCGGTGAAGTAGGGGCGAAAGCTGAAGTTCTTGCCGACGAAGGTGAGCGGGTCGGCGTGGTTGCTCGCCGCGAGCGTCAGGCCGCCGCGGTCCATCAGGTAGGTGTCCGAGGCGCCGGCGACGCCGTTGGCGAGCTCCAGGAAGCGGTTGACCCGCTGCAGGAGGTAGGGGTTGCGCGGCTCGCGCAGCAGGCGCACCAGTTCGTACTGGGTCGAGAGCAGGGCCGGCAGGTACTCGTACTTGGACAGCTCGCCCTCGATGTGGGTGGCGTAGAGCTCGAGGTTCTGGCTCGCCCGCTCGTGCAGCGTGGCCAGGGCGTTGTCGCGTGCCCACTGGGTGGTCTGCCAGACGGCCAGCGCGGCCGCGATCAGCAGCACGACGACCAGCAGGTTGCGCAACAGGGGTCTGAACCCGGGCATGGGCGCGGACTTCAGACCCGACTCGCGGGCGACGCCGCGTCTGCGTCGGGGAACGGGGACGCGCCCAGGGTGACCTCCGGGCCATCGGCGCTGTCGAGGCGCAGTCCGCCTGCGGCAAGGGCCTGGCGCTCGACGACCGCCAGCAGTTCGCACGGTCCCGTCCCGCACATCACCGCATCGACCACCGTGCCGGCGCCCTGACGGCCGCCGCCGGACGGGCTGATCAGCGCGGTCCCCGGCGGCGGTGGTGCGGTGACCTCGCAACGGCCGTTGGCGGCGCGGCGCTTGACCTGCCCGAGGTGGTGCAGCCGCGCGACCACCTCCTGACCGACGTAGCATCCCTTGCGGAAGCCGATGCCGCCGAGGAGGTCGTAGTTGAGCATCTGCGGCAGGAATGCTTCGCCGGTCTCGGGGCGGACCCAGCCGAGGCCGGCACGGATGTCGAGCAGGCGCCAGGCGGCCGGCCCGCAGGCGACGGCCCCGGCCGCGGCGAGGCGGCGCGCGGCGCGCGCGGCTTCACTCGCCGGCAACAGCAGTTCGTAGCGCTGTTGCGTCCCGGGCAGAGCGAGCACGGTGAC
>JBFIFF010000138.1:0-5850 GCA_041602955.1 Gammaproteobacteria bacterium
GCGGCGAGATTCGCTTTTGCCTGGCCGCGGTCGAGCTTGCGCAGCAGGTCGTTGCCACCGAGGCAGAGCACCACCAATGCCGGACTGTGTTCGGTGAGTGCGTCGGGCAGGCGCTTGAGGCCACCGGCGGTGGTCTCGCCCGGCACGCCGGCGTTGACCACGCGCTGGCCGAGCAGGGCATCGAGCTGGACGGGGTAGGCCTCGTCCCGCCCGGCCCCGGTGCCCGCGGTGAGGCTGTCGCCGAAGGCGAGGATGGTGGCGTCGGCGGCGAGCGGTTCGAGGGCCGGACCGCCACCGCAGGCGGCGAGCAGTCCCAGCAAGCAGGCCAGGAGACCTGCGCGCGGGCCCTGGATCATCGGCCGAGCAGGCGCTCGAGGACGCCGAGGTAGACGCCGTGCAGGCGGTCGAGGTCGGCGACGGCGACGCGCTCGTCGACCTTGTGGATGGTGGCGTTGAGCGGTCCGAACTCGACCACCTCGGTGCCGGTCGGGGCGATGAAGCGTCCGTCCGAGGTGCCCCCGCTGGTCGAGAGTTCCGGCCGTTCCCCGGTCAGCTCGTCCAGCGTGGCCGACAGCGCCTCGGTCAGCGGGCCGGGGGTGCTCAGGAACGGGTTGCCGGAGAGCCGCCAGGCGATGTCGTGCGCGACCTGGTGGCGTGCCAGCAACTCGGCCACCCGCGCCATCAGGGTGTCGGCGTCTAGCTCGGTGGAGAAGCGGAAGTTGCACATGAGCTCGAGCGTGCCGGGGATGACGTTCTCGGCCCCGGTGCCGGCGTGCATGTTCGAGACCTGGAAGGTGGTCGGCGGGAAGTGTTCGTTACCCCGGTCCCACGCCGTCGCGGTCAGTTCGGCCAGCGCCGGAGCGAGGCGGTGGATCGGGTTGTCGGCCAGGTGCGGGTAGGCGACGTGGCCCTGGCTGCCGTGCACGGTCAGCACCGCCGACAGCGAGCCGCGGCGGCCGATCTTGACGGTGTCGCCGAAGCGCGCGGCCGAGGTCGGCTCGCCGATCAGGCACCAGTCGATCGCCTCGCCACGCGCCTGCAGCGTCTCGACGACGCGCACCGTGCCGTCGACCGCCGGACCCTCTTCATCGCTGGTCAGCAGGAAGCCGATCGAGCCGGCGTGGTCGGGGTGGGCGGCGACGAACGCCTCGGTGGCGGTGACCATCGCCGCCAGGCTGCCCTTCATGTCGGCGGCGCCGCGACCACGCAGCTCGCCGTCGGTCACGGTCGGCGTGAACGGCGGGGTGCTCCAGGCGCTCTCGGGGCCGGTCGGTACCACGTCGGTGTGGCCGGCGAAGACCAGCAGCGGGGCGGTGTCGCCGCGCCGTGCCCAGAGGTTGTCGACGGCGCCGAAGCGCAGGGGCTCGAGCGCGAACCCGAGCGCCTCGAGGCGCGTGCCGATCAGTGCCTGGCAGCCGGCATCGTCGGGGGTCACCGACGGTCGGGCGACCAGCTCGCGGGCGAGTTCCAGCGTCGCGCTCACGCGCCGCGCCCGGCGAAGCGTGCCGCGTAGTCCGCCTCGCTGAAACCGACCACGACGTCGTCGCCGTCCTCGAGCACCGGGCGCTTGATCAGCGTCGGTTGCTCGAGGAGCAGCGCGCGCAGTGCGGCGGGGTCGGGGTTCTCACGGGTCGCCTCGGGCAGCTGGCGCCAGGTGCGGCCGCGGCGGTTGACCAGCACCGCGTCGCCGACCGCGTCCAGCCAGCGCTCGACCCGTGCCGGGTCGAGGCCGTCTGCGCGCAGATCGTGCCAGGCGTGGTTCACGCCATGGCCGGAGAGCCAGCGGCGCGCCTTGCGCACCGTGTCGCAGTTGGGGATCCCGTAGAGCGTGGGCATCAGTCGCTGCGCAGCAGCTCGTTGATGCCGACCTTGCTGCGTGTCTTGGCGTCGACCTGCTTGACGATGATCGCCGCGTACAGGTCGCAGTCGCCCTTGCTCGAGGGGAGGGTGCCGGAGACGACGACCGAGCCGGCCGGCACGCGGCCGTAGGTGGTCTCGCCGGTCTCGCGGTTGTAGATGCGCGTGCTCTGGCCGAGGTAGACGCCCATCGAGATCACCGCACCCTCCTCGACGATCACCCCCTCGGCGACCTCGGCGCGCGCGCCGATGAAGCAGTTGTCTTCGATGATCACCGGGTTGGCCTGCAGCGGCTCGAGCACGCCGCCGATGCCGACGCCGCCAGAAAGGTGGACGTTCTTGCCGATCTGCGCGCAGGACCCCACCGTGGACCACGTATCCACCATGGTGCCGCTGTCGACGTAGGCGCCGATGTTGACGAACGAGGGCATCATGACCACGTTCGGGGCGATGTAGGCGCCGCGCCGCGCGGTGGCGGGGGGCACGATGCGCACACCGGCGTCGCGGAAATCGCGCGCGCCGTGGTCGGCGAACTTCGACGGCACCTTGTCCCAGTAGTGGGTCTCGCCACCTGAGAGCAGGCCGTTGTCCTCGATGCGGAAGTAGAGCAGCACCGCCTTCTTCAGCCACTGGTTGACCACCCAGTCGCCGTCGACCTTCTCGGCCACGCGTGCCACGCCGCTGTCGAGCTGGTGGATCGCCTCGAGCACCGCCTCGCGGGTCGGTGCATCGACGTTGTGCGGGTTGATCTCGGCACGACGCTCGAAGGCGCCGTCGATGGTCTGCTGCAGGTCGCTCATCCCTGGGTCTCCGGTGGTGGTCTGGCGCGGGCGCGACAGTATAACGAAGGCGGTGCGGGGGTTCAGGCGGCGAGGTGGTCGCGGATGCGCCGGGCCGCGTCGACGCACGCCTCGAGGGGGGCGACCAGGGCGATGCGCACCCGGCCGCGACCCGGGTCGCCGGCGGGTGTCGGGCGCGACAGGAACTGGCCGGGCAGCACGGTGACGTGGCGCGCGGCGAACAGGTCGCGGGCGAAGTCGCGGTCGTCGCCGGGCACCGCCGGCCAGAGGAAGAAGCCGGCCGGGGGCACCTCGAGTTCGAGCACCTCGCGCAGGATCGGCGCGACGGCGGCGAACTTGGCGCGGTAGCGCTCGCGGTTGTCGACCACGTGCGCCTCGTCGCCCCACGCGGCGAGACTCGCGGCCTGTGCCGGTGGCGGCAGCGTCGCGCCATGGTAGCTGCGGTAGAGCCGGAAGCGCTCGATCAGCGCGGCATCGCCGGCGACGAAGCCCGAGCGCAGCCCGGGCACGCTGGTGCGCTTGGAGAGGCTGTTGAAGACGATGCAGCGCTCGAAACCGTCGTGGCCGGAGGCGAGGGCCGCCTGCAGCAGGCCGGGCGGCGGGTTGGCCTCGTCGAGGTAGAGTTCGGAGTAGCATTCATCGGAGGCGACGATGAAGTCGTGCCGCTCGGCGAGTTCCAGGGCGCGGCGCAGGGTGGCAAGATCGTGCACCGCGCCGGTCGGGTTGCCCGGACTGCACAGGTAGAGCAACTGGCAGCGGTTCCAGGTTGCCGCCGGCACCGCGTCGAGGTCGGGCAGGAAGCCGTTCGCCGCGCTGCACTCGAGGTAGTGCGGCTCGGCGCCGGCGAGCAGCGCCGCCCCCTCGTAGATCTGGTAGAACGGGTTGGGCATTGCCACCAGCGGATCGCGGCTGCGGTCGACGGCGACCTGCGCGAAGGCGAACAGCGCCTCGCGCGAGCCGCTCACCGGCAGCACGTGGCGCTCCGGGTCGAGCCGGCCCGCGGGCAGGTCGAAGCGGCGCGAGCACCAGGCGGCGATCGCCGCGCGCAGCTCGGGACTGCCGGCGGTCAGGGGGTAACGGCCGAGGCCGTCGAGGGCGCCGATGAGCGCGTCGCGCACCAGCGCCGGGACCGGGTGTTGCGGTTCGCCGATCGACAGCGCGACGTGAGCGAGGCCGGCGGCCGGCGTCACCCCCTCCAGGAGTTGGCGCAGGCGCTCGAACGGGTAGGGGTGGAGGCGGTCGAGGTCGGGGTTCATCACGGGCTCCGGGTGGGCGCGGTTATTGGACCATCGCGCCGCGGCCCCCGCAACGTCGCACGCCACGGCGTCGGTGTACTATCGTGTTAGTGGGACTGCGCACCCGCCGAACGGTCCATATAGAGGGAGAGCACTCCCCGTGGGTGTCGCCAGGAGGTGGAGCGATGGAGAAGATCTGGCTGCGTAGCTACCCGCCAGGTGTGGCGGGTGAGATCGACATGGGGCAGGTCACGACCCTGGTCGACCTGTATGAGGCCGCCACCGAGCGCTATGCCGAGCGCCCGGCCTTCACCAACCTCGGTCACTCGCTGACCTATCGCGAGCTCGACCAGCAGAGCGCCGCGTTCGCATCGGTGCTGCAGAATCGCTTCGGCCTGACCAAGGGCGAGCGCATCGCCATCATGATGCCCAACGTGCTGCAGTACCCGGTGGTGCTGTTCGGGGTGCTGCGGGCCGGGATGACGGTGGTCAACGTCAACCCCCTCTACACCGCGCGCGAGCTGAACCACCAGCTGACCGACTCCGGGGCGACGGTGGTCGTCGTGCTGGCCAATTTCGCCCAGGTGGTCGAGCGCGCCATCGCCGGGACCGCCGTCAAGCAGGTGGTCGTCACCCAGCTCGCCGACATGCTCCCGACACCGAAGCGCCTGCTGGTCAACTTCGTCGTGCGGCGGGTGAAGAAGATGGTGCCGCCCTACGCACTCGACGGTGAGTTGTCGCTGCGCGACCTGCTCGCCGAGGGGGCGGCACGGCCGTTCCGCCGGGTCGCGGTCGGTCTCGACGACGTCGCCTTCCTGCAGTACACCGGGGGCACCACGGGGCTGGCCAAGGGGGCGGTGCTGACCCACGGCAACATGGGTGCCAACGTGCGCCAGGCGGTGCAGTGGATCGAGGACGCCATGAAGCCGGGCGAGGAGTTGATCGTCACCGCGCTGCCGCTCTACCACATCTTCGCGTTGACGGCCAACTGCCTGACGTTCATGCACTTCGGCGCCGAGAACCTGCTGATCACCAACCCACGCGACATCCCGCGCTTCGTCAAGGAGATTCGCGACATCGGCTTCACCACCATCACCGGCGTCAACACGCTGTTCAATGCGCTGCTCAACGCGCCCGGCATCGAGGCGGTCGACTTCAGCCGCCTGCGCCTGACCCTGGGCGGAGGCATGGCGGTGCAGAAGCCGGTCGCCGAGCGCTGGCAGGCGCTGACCGGCTGCCCGCTGCTCGAGGCCTATGGCCTGACCGAGACCTCTCCGGCGGTGACCATCAACCCGTTGAACCTCGAGGCCTACAACGGCAGCATCGGCCTGCCGGTCCCGTCGACCGAGGTGTGCGTGCGCGATGCCGAGGGCGCCGAACTGCCGGTGGGCGAGCGCGGCGAACTGTGCGTGCGCGGCCCGCAGGTGATGAAGGGCTACTGGCGACGGCCCGACGAGACCGCGGAGGTGCTCGATGCCGACGGCTGGCTGCGCACCGGCGACGTCGCGACCATCGACGGCGACGGCTTCGTCTACATCGTCGACCGCATGAAGGACATGATCGACGTGTCGGGCTTCAACGTCTACCCGAACGAGATCGAGGAGATCGTCGCCCAGCTCGACGGCGTGCGCGAGGTGGCCGCGGTCGGCGTGCCCGATGCCCACTCCGGCGAGGCGGTGAAGCTGTTCATCGTCTGCGACGCGCCCGGGGTCACCGTCGAGGCGGTGCTGCGCCACTGCCGCGAGAACCTGACCCGCTACAAGGTGCCCAAGAGCGTCGAGTTCCGCGAGGAGCTGCCCAAGACCAACGTCGGCAAGATCCTGCGCCGCGCGCTGCGCGAGGAGGCGCGCGGCGGGAATTGAACTGCCCACCCACCGCAACGTCATTGATCACCACGGTTGGGCGCACACACAAGCGCCCGGGGAATATGCAACGCCCACCAACGGGGAGGAGAGAGA
>JBFIFF010000139.1:0-5814 GCA_041602955.1 Gammaproteobacteria bacterium
CACCGCCTGGATGTCGGCCTTGCCGGGTCCGATCGACACGGTGACCGGGAACGAGACGTGGTGGGCGCGCTTGCCCGCCGCGTCGTCGTGGATCGAGAAGCCGAAGGTGTAGGTCTCCCCGACCTTCATGACGATGTCGTCTTCGGGGTGGCCGGTGTCGAGCTTGCGCCGCAGCACGACGGTGTAGACCCCGTCCTTCCACTCGCCCTTGGCGTAGTCGACGTCGTGCGCCGAGCCGCTGGCCTTGCCGAGGTCGATCACGTGCGCCGGCAGCAGGTCGCCCTCCTTGATCGCGGCGGGATCGAGCTTGGTCGTGTTGGTGCCCACCAGCAGGTGACGCGCCTTGCCCTGGTCGCGCAGGTCCGCCTCGGTCAGCGCCGCGTGGCCGGTCTTGGCGGGGTCGAACATGTAGGCCGGCCCGCCGAGCATCTTGCCGTTCGGCAACAGCGCGCTCTCGCCGTCGTCGACCTTCTTGATCTCGAGCACGTTGAAGTCGGTGGCGAAGCCGCCCGGACCGGTCAGCGAGGCGTCCCAGATGATCAGGTCGAGGAAGGCGCCCGCCTTGCGCAACCCCTTGAGATCGGCCTCGGCCTTGACCGCGGCCCAGTCCTCCGCGTCCTTGCGTGACTCCGGCAGGTACTTGCGCACCTGCCGGTTCTTCATGCCGAACTTGGCGTACAGCTTGCCGATGACGGGATGCTTCTCGACCTCGTCCTCGTCCGCCGGGTCGAGCATGCCTGGCAGGGAGTCGTGGCAGGTCATCCAGCAACCGTGCTCCGGATAGCGCTTGACCCGGCCGTCGCCGATCATGATGCCGAGGCGGTCCGGGTAGATCGCCGGCTGGCCGCCGTCCACCACCCCGTCGTGCTGCCGGTGGTTCCCCCACCACTGCCACTTGCCAGCGGTGAAGCGCATCAGGTTGCCGACGTCACCGGGCTGGTCGGCGTCGCTCTCCCAGCTCAGGCGCAGGTAGAGGTTCTGCGCGTCGTGCGCGGCCTGGACGCCGATGCGCTTGTAGCCGTCCTTGCCTTCGATCGGGTTGTCCTCGAGGCGCCCCTCCTCGACCAGGATGCCGCCGAGCGACTTCTGCTCGCCCTTGTGGCAGTTGAGGCACGCCTCGCCACTGCGGACCTCGTTGTAGGCCTTCTTGTGGTCCTCGATGTGCATCCACTCGTAGCTCGACTGCCCGGGGTAGAAGAGCCGCGGGTCGCTGGTTGGGACCTGGCCCCAGTCGATCGCCTCGACGCTGGCAGCGAGCACCGCACCGTGCAGCGCCAGCCCGAGCCCGAGGCCCCCGAACGTCCGACTCCAGCCCCCCCTGCGGCGCGATGTCGCTGACATGCTCTCCCTCCTCCGTCGTGATTTCTCAGGTGCGTGCGCGCGCAGGAGCGTCCGCGTGCCACGGTTTCCAGCATGGGTGACGCAAACATCAGGCCAGAAATGCAAGTGGCTGATGCAGCGGTTGCGATCGGGCGACGTGCCCGTCGCTCAGTTACCGCCCGGTAACCCCTGCGATGCCGCATTGCGCACGGGACGTTACCGATCGGTAACATGTGCACAACGCACCCGACCCGCGCTTCCAGAGTTGCCCGACGGCGCGCGGGCACAGATACTGTCTGCAGAACGGTTCCACACGCATGGACCGCGGCAGTGACGAGGAGGAGGCTCGATGGGCGGCGTGCTGCGCCTGGTGATTCTTTTCGGACTGCTCGTTACCGGGCAGCCCGTGCCGGCCCAGGCCCCCTTCCCGGGCGACCCGCAGCGCGCGCCGGTGCGCATCGGCATCACGCCGGTGTTCCTCGACAGCCAGACCGGCTTCCTCGACCGCTGGCGTGGCTACCTCGAGGCCCGGCTGCAGCGACCGGTGCAGTTCCTGCAGCGCTCCACCTACCGCCAGGTGATCGAGCTTCTGCTCAGCGACGAGATCGATTTCGCCTGGATCTGCGGTTACCCGTTCCTGCAGTTCCGTGCCCACCTCGAACTCGTCGCGGTGCCGCTCTACAAGGGCGAGCCCTACTACCAGTCGTACCTGATCGTGCCCAGCCACGACACCGAGACCCGCAGCCTGGCCGACCTGCGCGGCCGCATCTTCGCCTACGCTGACCCCGACTCCAATTCCGGGTACCTGGTCCCGCAGGCGGGGATCAAGGCGCTGGGGGCCAACCGCGAGACCTTCTTCCGCAAGAGCTTCTTCACCTGGGCCCACGACAAGGTGGTGCGCGCGGTCGCCGACGGACTCGCCCACGGGGGCGCGGTCGACGGCTACGTCTGGGAGACCCTGGCCTTGCAGAATCCCGGGCTGACCAACCGCACGCGCGTGGTCACCCGCTCCGAGCGCTACGGCTTCCCGCCCTTCGTGGCGCGCGCCGGCATCTCGAGCAGCGACCGTGCCGCGCTGCGCGACGCCCTGGCCGGCATGGCGACCGACCCCGAGGGCCAACGACTGCTCGCCGAGTTGCACCTCGACGGCTTCAGCGAACAGCCGGACGATCTGTTCGACTCCATCCGCCTGCTGATGGACGCCACCCTCGCCCCCTGATGAGCGCACGCCAGACCAGCCTGAAGGTGAAGATCCCGGTGCGGATCTCGCTGCTGATCGTCGTCGTGGCCCTGGTCATCACGCTGTCGCTGCTCTACCGCGCATTCGGCGTGTTCAAGGAGGACCTGGTCCTGAGCTCGACCAACCTCGCGCGCATCCTCGCCCGCTCGCTGGTGACGCCGATGCTCCACGACGATGTCTGGAAGGCCTACGAGGTGATCAACACGCCGTTCGGGCTGGAAACCAAGCAGGGGGCGCTGCAGGCCGAGCTGGTGCTGGTCCTTGATCGCGAACAGCGCGTCTACGTCTCGACCCAACCGAGCGCCTACCCGATGCTGTCGGAACTCGATCCCGACCAGCTCCGGATCGCCGACCTGCGGACAC
Source organism: Gammaproteobacteria bacterium (assembly GCA_041602955.1). GTDB lineage: Bacteria > Pseudomonadota > Gammaproteobacteria > QNFN01 > QNFN01 > QNFN01. The sequence goes on from JBFIFF010000139.1 coordinate 2,924, forward strand.
GCATGGCCCGGCTGCCGGCGAACGAGCAGATGGTCCTCGAGGGGCTGGGTTTCGAGGAGTTCTTCGTGCTCACCCCCGTGGTCTCCGACGACGTCCGTCTCGGCACGCTGGTCATGGGCTACTCGCCCGAGATCTTCAGCCGCCGGTTCATCGGCTTCGCCACCCAGGCGGCGCTGACCACCCTGTTCATCGTGGCCAGCGTCGCCATCCCGGCCATCTGGTGGTCGCGCCGGCTCACCGAGCCACTGGTCAAGCTCTCGGACTGCATGTCCGAGGTCGGCACCCGGGACATCGACCAGATCCAGTGCGATCTCGACATCCGCCCCGGCAACGACGAACTCGACCGCCTCCACCGCCAGTTCCGCCTGATGCTCGAGGAGCTGCGCGAGAAGCAGTCGCTCGAGCAGCAGATGGTGGTCGCCGAGCGCCTCGCGGCCATCGGGCGCTTCACCGCCGGCATCGCGCACGAGATCAACAACCCGCTCGGCGGGCTGCTCACCGCGACCAACACCCTGCTGCGTCACGGCGAGCTGAACCCGATGGCCGACAAGGCGGTGCGCCTGATCGAGCGTGGCCTGCAGCAGATCCGCGACACCGTCGGCGCCCTGCTGGTCGAGGCCAAGCACGAGTCGCATCCGCTGTCACCACAGGACTTCGAAGACGTCCGCGTGCTGCTGCAGACCGAGGCCCAGCGCCGTCGCGTCGAGCTGGCCTGGGACACCCGCATCGCCGCAGACACGCCGCTGCCCTCGACGCTGGTGCGCCAGGTGGTGATCAACCTGGCGCTGAACGCCATCGAGGCGGCGCCCGATGCGGGCTGGGTGCACTGCGGCAGCCGGATCGACGACGGCAGCCTGTGCATCGAGATCAGCAACTCGGGGCAGCAGATGAGCGACGAGACGATCGCCCACCTGTTCGAGCCCTTCGTCTCCGGGCGCCAGAGCGGGCGCGGGCTCGGCCTCTGGGTGACCTACCAGATCGTGACCGAGCTCGGGGGCACCATCGAGGTCGACAGCGGCCGCGAGGACACCCGCTTCACCGTGGTCATCCCGCTGCCCCTCGAGGAGGCGGCATGAGCGCCCAGCCGACGCTGTGCCTGATCGAGGACGACCCGTTCATCGGCGAATCGCTGAGCGATCGCCTGCGGCTCGAGGGCTTCCGTGTCGACTGGCACCAGACCGCAGAGCAGGCGCTCGCGGCGCTGCGCGAGCGCCGCTACGCGCTGGTGATCAGCGACATCCGTCTCGGCAGCGACAGCGGCGAGCAGCTGTTCTACACGGTCAAGGCGGAAAGCCGCGTGCTGCCCCCGTTCCTGTTCATCACCGCGTATGGCTCGGTCGAGCGCGCGGTGACGCTGCTCAAGCTCGGCGCCGTCGACTACATCACCAAACCGTTCGACATCGACGAGCTGATCCTCAAGATCCGCGCGTTGACCGACACCCGGGCCGACCGACCGTCCCCGGGACACGAGCCGGAACTCGGCGTCTCGGCGGCGATGCAACGCCTCGAGGCCATGCTCCCGTTGCTCGCCGAGCGCAGAACCCCGGTGCTGATCACCGGCGAGTCCGGGGTCGGCAAGGAGCACGTCGCGCGCCGGCTGCACCGGCTGCGGGCCGGGACCGCGAAGCGGCCATTCATCGCGATCAACTGCGCCGCCCTCAGCGAGAGCCTGCTCGAGGCGGAGCTGTTCGGCTACGAGAAGGGGGCCTTCACCGGGGCCCTGCGCACCAAGCCCGGCCTGTTCGAGCAGGCGCACGGCGGCACGCTGTTCCTCGACGAGGTGGGCGAGATGCCCCTGGCCATGCAGGCCAAGCTGCTGCGCGTGATCCAGGACCGGCGCGTCGTGCGCGTCGGCGGCGAGCGCGAGATCGAGACCGACATCCGCCTGGTCTGCGCCACCAACCGCGACCTCGCCGCGCAGGTCGCCGCGGGCACCTTCCGCGAGGACCTGTTCTACCGCATCAACGTCATCCACCTCGACATCCCGCCGCTGCGCGAGCGCCGCGACGACATCGCCTGGTTCGCCGACCGCTTCCTCGAGGCCTACCTCGCCGCCCACCCCGAGGAGCCCTCACGGGAACTCGATCGCAGCGCGCTGCACGCGCTCGCCGACCACCCCTGGCCCGGCAACGTGCGCGAACTCAGGCACTGCATCGAGAGGGCCTGCATCCTCTCCGGCCAGAGGGTGCTCACCGGCGCCCTGCTGTTCGATCCCGGCGGGATCGACGACGACGCCCGACCGGAGCAACCCGAGAAACTCGGCGAACACATGGCCGCGACCGAGCGGGAGTTCATCCGCCACGCTCTGGAAAACCACGACTGGCACATCATCGAGACCGCGGAGGCGCTCGGCATCAGCCGCAAGAACCTCTGGGAGAAGATGAAGAAGTTCGACCTCCAGCCCCGCTAGGTGACGGGAGCCGCGGCGGCGACGCGGCGGCGCACGATCGGGCGCGCCGGGGCCCGTCGCGCCACCTCGACGAAACCCGCCGCGAGGAAGCTGCCGAGAACGCCGGTCCAGCACGCCGCGACCGGCACCCTGGAGGCCGGCGGGTCGAGGGGGTACCCCTCCAGCACCTCGATGCCGAGCGTCGGCGCATGCACGATGAGCGCCTCGAGCAGCGCCACCGTGCCGCCACGACCGCGTGCGCGCGGAGCAAGGTAGAAGCAGCTCACCGACCAGACCGGCTCGGCGTCCACGGCGGCGAGGGCGTCGGAGGCGGCGAGCCCCGGGAACGCGGCCCGTGGCCCGAAGGAGACCCAGGCCGCGGGGGGGCCGTCGAGGTAGCCGAGCAGGCCGGGGACGCGACCGCGTTCGAGCCCCTCGCGCAGGCGGCGGCGATGCGGCTCGCCCAGCCCGCGCTCGAACGGCTCACGCGGCAACCGCCAGC
>JBFIFF010000140.1:0-5806 GCA_041602955.1 Gammaproteobacteria bacterium
GGTTCAGGCCGTTGCCCGCGCCCATGCCGTCGGCATGGGTCCACTCGGTCCACGTGGTGCCGTCGAACATCGACACCCCGCCCTCGGTGCCGAACCAGACGCGGTCCTTGGAGTCGACATCGATGGCGTAGACCCACTCGTTGACCAGCTCCTCGACGTAGGTGGTGAACTCGCCGCTCTGCGGCTGGTAGCGGTTGACCCCGGCCCAGGTGCCGATCCAGTAGCTGCCGTCGGCCTGCTCGGCGAACGAGTAGACCCAGTAGTCGGCCAGGCCGTGCATCGGGAAGTAGACCTGCCACTCGCCATCGCGGTAGCGCGACACCCCCCCGGCGTTGGTGCCGAACCACTTGTAGCCGTCGCGATCGAGACCGATGGCGAAGACGTACTCGTTGGCCAGGCCGTGTTCGCGGGTGAAGGTGTTGCGCGGCTCGCGGGTGGCCTGGTCGATCTCGTGCACCCCGGCCGAGGTCCCCACCCACAGCGCGTCGCGCGCCTTCTCGATGGCCAGCGAGCGGACGTAGACCCCCTGGCCGACGTTGAAGGTCTCGAGCACCCTGGGCGCTGGCGCGGCGGGCGGAGCCGGAACCGCGGCAGGTGCCGGCGGTGTGGACGACGGCGGGGAGGCGTCGCCGCAGGCGCCGAGCAGCAGGCCGGCGGCGAGCAGGAGCGGGAGGCGCCGCGCAGCGCGGGTCTGGATTCGGGTGTCGCTCACGGATCGAGGTTCTTTTGGGTTGCGTGGCGCCGCGCGCGAGCGCCCGGGGCAAAGGCCGTAGTCTACCGCGCGCGCAGGGACCGGGTCACCGTCGGCGCCCCGCTACTGCGCGGGCTTGGCGGGCGGTTCCCCGGCCGCCGCCTGTTCGGCGGCCTTCTTCTCCGCGGCTTCGAGGCGGTCCACCGTGGCCAGGGCCGACTTGGCCTGGTCGTGGCCCTGGTCGAGCGCCTGCTGGAACAGTGCCCGGGCCTGAGCGTAGTCCCGGGGATAGCCCATCGCGCCGTCGAGGTGGGCGTAGCCGGTCTGCATGATGGCCGGGGCGTGCCCCAGGGCACGCGCCTTCTCGATCCATTCGCGCGCCGCGGCGGGATCCTTGTCGACGCCCTCACCGCTCAGGTACATGCGCGCGAGTTCCAGCTGGCCGCGCGGTTCACCGCTCTCGGCCGCCATGCGGTAGTAGCGCACCGCCTCGGCGTTCTCCTCGGACCAGTCGAGGATGAAGCCGAACAGCAGCTGGGCCTCGACGTGACCGGCGTCGGCGGCGCGACGCAGGGGCGGCATGGCGCCGACGATGTCACTGCGCTCGCGGTACGCCTGGAGCCCCTGCTGGTAGTCCGCCTCGGGGTCGGCGACCGCGCTCAGCGGCCAGGCCAGGCACAGGGACAGCAGCACGACGGCCGACCGTCCGGGAATGCGGAATCTCTCCATGTTCACCTCGTCCTCGCAGACAACCTTATGACCGCGCGCCCGCTCAGGGGTTCGCGCCCTCCTCCTCGAGCTTGCGGTAGAGCGTCGACAGACCGATCCCCAGGCGGCGCGCGGCCACCTTGCGGTCGCCGTCGGCCGCCTCGATCGCCTCCATGATCACCCCGAACTCGAACGCGCGCACGCGCTCGCGCAGCGACTGCGACGTCGCCTCCGGCTTCGCCACCTTGACCTCGTGCGAATGTTCGCTGGCGAGGTGCGGCGGCAGGTCGGCGACGGTGATGCGCTCCTCGTCGGCGAGGATGTGCGCCCGTTCGATGACGTTCTCGATCTCGCGCACGTTCCCCGGCCAGTCGTGCTGCAGCAGCAGCTTCTCGGCGAGCGGATCGAGCGCGAAGGGGCGGCCCTGGCCGAACTGGTCGGCATGGCGCTGCAGGAAGTGGCCGATCAGCTGGGCCACGTCGCCGCGGCGCTCGCGCAGCGGCGGGATGTGCAGGTGCACGACGTTGAGGCGGAAGTAGAGGTCCTGGCGGAACGCCCCGCTCTCGACGTCGGCCGTAAGATCACGGTTGGTCGCGGCGATCACGCGCACGTCGACCTTGCGTGATTTCTCACTGCCGACCGCGCGCACCTCCATGTCCTCGAGGACGTGCAGCAGCTTGACCTGCATCGCCAGCGGCAGCTCGCCGATCTCGTCGAGGAACAGCGTGCCGTGATCGGCCTCGACGAGCAGCCCCTTCTTGGTCCGGTCCGCGCCGGTGAAAGCGCCCTTGACGTGGCCGAACAGCTCGCTCTCGAGCAGGTTGTCCGGGATCGCACCGCAGTTGACCGGCAGGAACAGGGCGTTGCGCCGCTTGCTGTGGTTGTGGATCGCGCGGGCGATGACGCCCTTGCCGGTGCCGCTCTCGCCGGTGATCAGCACCGTGCTCTCGCTCGGCGCCACCTTGAGCACCAGGCGGTCGATCTTCTGCATCGCCTCGGAGTCGAAGGTGCAGAAGCCCTCGTCGGCGGCGAAGACGATGTCGCGCAGCGTGCGGTTCTCGTCGCGCAGGCTGATGACGTCGCCGATCTGCCCCAGCCGGCGCAGGACGTCCTCGTTGCGCAACGGCTTGATCATGTAGTCGTAGGCGCCCGCGCGCATGGCCTCGATGGCGGTGGCGACCGAGGCGTAGGCCGTCATCATCAGGAAGGTGGTCCCGATCCCGGACTCGCGCGCCCGGCGCACCATCTCGATGCCGTCGATGCCGGGCATCTTGATGTCGCACAGCGCGATGTCGTAGTCGTCGCCGCGCAGCGCCTCGAGGGCGTGCTCGCCGTCGTTGACGTAGTCCACCTCGAAGCCGCCGCGCCGGATGGTGTCGGCGAGCACCTGGCAGATCGCCTCCTCGTCGTCGATCACCAGCACGCGCAGACCGATCTCGCCGCTCACGATGCCGTCTCCGTGACTTCGCGCGGCTTCGCGCGGCCGTCCGCCGGCAAGATCACGCGCACCCGCGTCCCCTGCCCCGGTTTCGATTCGAGGGTGATGTTGCCGCCGTGCTCGCGGACCACCGTGTAGCAGAGCGGCAGTCCGAGGCCGGTGCCCTTGCCCGGCCCCTTGGTGGTGAAGAACGGGTCGAGCGCCTTCTCCAGGGTCGCCTCGTCCATGCCCTGACCGTTGTCCTCGAGCTGCAGGCCGACGCCAGTACCCACGCGGAAGGTCGCGATGGCGATGCGCGGCGGTGGTTCGCCCTGCCCCTCCATGGCGTCGGCGGCGTTGATCATCAGGTTCATCAGCAGCTGCACCAGCTGGTCGGAGACGCCGTAGATCGCCGGCAGCCCCGGGTTGAGGTCGAGCGCGACCTCGACGTGGCGCAGGCGCCTGTCGAAGCGCATGAAGCGGTTGGTGTTCTCGATCAGGCCGTTGAGGTTGAGCAGCTCGCGCTTGCCCGACTGCGGCACGGCGAAGTCCGAGACGTCGCGCGCGATGGAGGCGAGGCGCTCGACCTGCTTCTGTACCATCTGCAGCTTGTCGAGGCGCGCCTGGTGGTTCGACGGCGCCTGCTGCTGCTCCTCCTGGATGGTGCTGAGCAGCCCGGAGATCGCCGCGACCGGGTTGCCGATCTCGTGGACGATGCCCGCGGCGAGCGTGCCGATCGAGGCCATCTTCTCCTGCTGGAAGGTCTTGCGCCGCTCGAGGTCGAGATCCTTCTCGCGCTGCCCGAGCTCCTCGACCATGCGGTTGACGTCGCGGGTCAACTGCCCGAGCTCGTCCTTGCGCTGCACCACCAGCGGCGCGCCACGGTAGCCGTGGACGACGTCGTCGAGACGCTCCTCCAGGCGCTTGATGTCACGCGTGAGGCCGGTGAAGAAGTACATCGCGACCAGGCCGATGGTGACCACGCCAAGCAGTCCGAGCAGCAGGGAGTTCATCGCCGCGGCGTCGCCGAGGGTGTAGTACTCGTCGGCCAGGACCCGCTGCCGGGTGGCGATCTGCCCCGCCAGGAGCTGCAGGTGATCCTGGGTGGTGGCCATCTGGCGACGCACCTCGCCCAGCGCCTCGGGTCCCGGGTCGGTGATCGCCCGCGCCAGCGCGTGCGACAGCCCGGCGAAGGTCGGTGCGACCTCGGGGTAACGTGACATGACCGCGACCTGTCGCGCCTGCAACGCCTGGATCTGCTCGCGCAGGCTTGAAGGCTGCTTGTCGAGTTCGGCGTCGATGAACAGGAAGAACTCGGTGATGTCACGGAACGCCGTGATCTCGGTCAGGTGAAGTTCCGTCACGCTCTGGTGGAGCTCCTGCAGCTCGTTGAAGCGCTCGAGCAGCCGGTTCTTCTGCGCGGTGGCATACAGCGCCAGCGCGGTGGCGTAGACCACCACCACCAGGAGCATCGCCAGGCCCTTGGTGCGCAGCGTCAGGCCGACCGGCAGGCCGATCCGCGGGACGGGGCGCTCGCCCGGATGTGGGATGGTCGACTCGTTCATGGTGTGCGTCGGAACGACCGGCCGCGGCAGGGTGTCGGTGCCGATTACGCGCCTGCGGCCAGCAGGTTTTCGAGCAAGCTTACCATCTCCTCGCCGTCCCAATCCCGGCCGCCGGTGACGCGCTCGACGAGCGTCCCGTCGGGTCCGACGATGAAGGTGTCCGGGTAGGCGGTCACGCCGAGCAGCCCCTCGGCCACCGCCCCGGCCGGGTCGCTGGCGCTGGGGAAGCGGATGGCGTACTTGAGCAGGAACTCGCGCGCGAGGTGGGTGTCCTCGTCGACCGTCAGGCCGACCACCGCCAGCCGCTCGGGCGGGAAGCGCTCGCTGAGCCGTTGCAGCGACGGCATCTCCTCGCGACACGGTCCGCACCAGGTGGCCCAGACATTGAGCACCAGCACCCGGCCGGCGTAGTCGCCGAAGTCCAGGGGGGGGCCGTCGAGTGCCGGCAGGACCAGTGCCGGGAACGGCTGGCCGGGACGCGGCCCCTGCGGCCCGGGGGCCTCGCCGCACGCGGCCAGCGCCAGCCAGGCCGCGAGCGCCACCAGGAGCCGGCGCGAATTGTGGACGGGGGCTGGATTCATCATCGTGGCATCGGACCGGCGGGCGCGCGCCGGGTTCAGCGGCGGTGACGCGCCAGGTAGAGCGGCGTGCGCGAGTGGGGCACCTTGAACACGAAATTGTACCGGGCAACGTGGTAGCTGGGGTCGAAGCCGTAGAAATTCAGGCGCATGCGTTCGAGTTCGTCGGCGCGGTAGGCGGCCAGCGGCCGCGCCTCCTCGTCGGCGAGACGCGCACGGCGCTTGGCGCCGAGGCGGGCGTCGAGGTCGGGTGCCGCGGCCAGCGCCTCGGCTTCGGCCGTCACCGCGGCGCGGAACGCCGCCGGGTCGCCGGGGTGCACCGCGTCGACCAGGCCCATGTCGAGCGCCTCGCGGGCGCCGACCGGCAGCCGGTTGGCGGTCAGCGCGCGCGCCGCCGCGTCGCCGACCCGGCGCGGCAGCTGGTAGGTCCAGTACTCCGAGCCGTAGAGGTTGCCCATCGACTTGTAGTGTGGATTGAGCACCACCCCCTCGCGCAGCACCACGCGGTCTGCCGCCAGCGCGAGGAATACCCCGCCGGCCCCGGCATTGCCGGCCAGCGCCGCGACGGTCAGCTGCAGCCCGCAGCCGATGATCTCCAGCGCGAGGTCGTCGATGGCGTTGATGTTGACCCAGGACGCGTCGGCGGCACTGGCGTCCGCCTCGATGGCGTTGAGGTGCATGCCGTTGGACCAGAAGTCGGGGCCACCGTGCAGCACCAGCACGCGGACGTCGCGCCGTTTCACCTCGGCCAGCAGCGCGCGCAGCCGTGCGCACTGGTCGACCGCCATGGCGCCGTTGTGGAACGCGAATTCGACGTGGCCGACGCCGTGGGCCTCGTGGTAGCGCA
>JBFIFF010000141.1:0-5758 GCA_041602955.1 Gammaproteobacteria bacterium
AAGCTGCCCGGAGAGACGCGCCTGAAGGACATCGACTTCAGCGCCGCGGGGATTCGCCGCCGGCGCGAGGCGGGTTACGCCGACACGCAGAGGGTCCTGGAGCGCGCGCCGTGGACCGGACAGTTCGATCCGCTCGACGGCATCATCGTCCACGAGGCCGAGAGCGGATGATGCCCCTCATCCCGGTGGTCAGCGGGCGCGCTGCGTTCGGGCCGGGCCCGGGTCCCTCCTCTCGGCGCCGGTCGACCGGCTGGCGTCACTTGGCCCAGGCCGGCATGGTCCGCATGTAGCGCCTGGCGCGCCGCACGGCCTCCTTCTCGCCGAGCTCGGGCTGCCAGCGCATCATCCACTCGGCGATGCCCGCCCGAACCTCCTTCTTCGGTTTCAGGTTCCCCTCGTCGTCCGTGCAGAAGCGGCACAGGTTGGGCGCGGCGCCATGGTAGGCAGGGTGGTCGAGCGGTGCGGCGCAGGAGTGGCAGTGGATGGGCATGGCGGTTTCCTTGGCGTGAGGGTGAAGCGCCGCCGGGTTGCGGCGAGGCTGACGGTCGCCGTCCCGGTGGGGAAAGGGGCCGCCCCGATCCCCGGGGCGGCCGCGCGCAGGCGTCGGGCGAGAGCGGCCGCAGCCGGTGTCAGACCTCTTCCCAGTACTCGGCGGGCATGTCCTTGGCCAGGGCGAGTGCGCCGTCGGCCCCGGCATAGACCGGGTCGGAGACGGTCGTCACGCGCGCCGGACCGTATTCGGACATCGCCTTTTCGAGGTGCTCGGCGAGGCCGCGGATCTGGCTGCCGCCGCCGGCGAGGATGATGTTCTGGCGGATGGCGTCCTGGAACTGCGGGTCGAACTTGGCGATCAGCTCGGCGGTGTGCTCGTGCAGCGCGGGCAGGATGCTCTCGCAGGCACGACCGAGGTCGTCGGTGATGTCGTGGGCGACCATGCGGCCGTCGACCGGGAACTCGACCTGGACCGGGCGCGGGGGCTTGCCGACGAACGACCAGCGCTCCTTGAACTCGCGCACCATGTTGATGTTGAGGCTCGCCTCCGGGTAGCGCTCGGTGAGCGCGTCGAACAGCTCCTGGTCGATGTGGTCGCCGGCCTTGAGGCTGGTGCGCTGGTCCTCGTCGGACGGCACCGTGCCGTGCATGATGCAGAAGTCGACCGTGCCGGCACCGATGTCGATGACCATGGCGTTGTCGAGGAAGCCCTGGCCGTAGGCGACGGCGAACGGCTCGGAGACGATCATCAGCGCATCGACCGAACCGGCCACGGCGTTGCGGATCGCCAGCTTGCTCTGGGTCAGCGCCTGGGCCGGCACACCGACCACGGCGCGCAGCGACTTGGTGCCCTCGGGGTCGACCTGCTCGAGCAGGTGGCCGATCAGGGCATCGACCGCCTCCTGCTCGCGGTCGGTGGTCTCCTTGATCACGCCGTGCTCGAGCGGACGGTAGAGGTCGAGGGAGAGCCGGTGTTCGAGGGCCTCGGCGCCGAACAGCACCTGCTTGCCGAGCACCTTGGCGGAGACGAAGTCCTTCGGCCAGCCGACGTAGCTGTCGACCAGGTGGCGGCTGCCCTTGCTCGGCGCGATCGCGCTGCGCGAGGTGCCGAGGTCGATGCCGACATGCAGGGCTCCGCCCCCCTGCCCGCTGCCGGACGACTTGGCCCTGCTAGCTTTTTTTGGCTTGCCTTTGACGGTCATTCGCATCCCCTCCCTTGATGGTGTCTCGTTGCAGATAGTTGACGATGCCCTCGGCGATGTAGCGCGCGATCTCCTCGCGGTGGCCGGGCGTCCTGAGCCGTTGCTCCGCTTCCGGGTTGCACATGCAGGAGATTTCGGCCAGCACCGCCGGCGCCTTGACGCCGAGCAGTACGACAAACGGCGCCGTCTTGGTCCCGACGTCGAGCAGCGCCCGGTTGGTGCGCTGCATGTTCGAGGTCAGGCTGGCCTGGATCGACGTCGCGAGCCGCTTCGACTCCTGTAGCTTAATCGTATCGCGCATGTTGCGCACGAGGTCCTCGAAATCGCTGACGCCGTAGTCGGAACCGTGGTTCTCGCGCTCGGCCAGGCGCAGCGCGTCGTCATCGGAGTGGGCGCCGAAGTAGTAGGTCTCGACGACGTTGAGCTCGGTGTTCGGCAGCGAGTTGACGTGGATCGAGACGAACAGGTCGACGGCCGCTGCGTTGGCCCGCTTCACGCGCCGGCTCAGCGTGACGCTGGAGTCGTCCTCGCGCGTGAGCACGACGCGGAAGCTGTGGTCGTGCTCGAGCAGCGCCTTGAGGCGCAGCGCGACGTCGAGGGTGACGTCCTTCTCGTACGTGCCGAGCTTGCCGCTGGTGCCCGGGTCGCGGCCGCCGTGGCCTGGATCGACGACGATGGTGCGCACGCCGAGACCGAAGATCTCCCGCAGCGTGAGGCCCTGGGCGAGCCGGGTCCCGGTGTAGACGGCGAGGTCGTCTGCCGCGTCGGCCGCGGCCCCGTCGGTTACTGCGTCGGCAACCGGCACGCTGCGCTGTGCGCGACCGAGCCACCCCGAGGGCGCGGTGGCGAGTTGCGCGACCGGGGGCAGGGCGAGGCCGGCGGCCGGCGGCGGCAGGAACCAATGGCCCGCCGTACCGTTCACGGCGCGCGGCCCGAAGGGCGACCTCGGGTCGGCGACGGCGGCAGGGGCGGCTTCCGCGACGGGTGTCGCGCTGGCTGGCGGGGCCGGCGCGGCCGCCGTGGTCGTCGGGGCCGGGTCGGGGGCAACCGCCACCGGCGGGGGAGGCGGCTCGGGCCGATCCCACGCGGCGAGGGCCACCGCGGCGGCGACCAGCGGCACCGCGAGCAGCCAGCGCAGCTGCGGGCGCACGAGTCCGCCGCTGCCCCGGCGCGGGGGCGACGACTCGGGCCCGGCCAGGCCGTTCAGGCGCTGGTTCGCCTCGAAGACCTCGCGCAACAGGGCCTGCCTGTCACGCGCGGTCGCGCTGCCTGAAACCGTGGACATCCGTCGCTCTGGGTCCCCTGGGTGCGATAGTGCTTACATATCAGCCATTAAGCTTAGCATCCTCGGCCTGTTCCATGGCGCCGTCAAGCGGCCGTGGCGACGCCTGGCAAGGGCGGGCCGCGGGCCCTCCCCGAGAGCTGCGGCGTCTGGGCCACGGGGGGATCGTCCGACCCGTCCCTGACGACGCCGCGGTCTTCCCGGTCGCGGCAGACAAGTCAGACCAGGAGGCCACGGTTCGGTCCCGCATCGCTGGTCTGGGCGCGACCTCTGGCACACGGCGGCCTGCGGTGAAACGGAGAGCCCGCGTCTCGCGAGTCATCTCGTTGAAGCAACGGAAGATCCGGCCCAGTTGGCCGGCCCGGTCGCGACAGCCCAGGGCGCGATGGGCAGACCAGGCATGGTAGTCTGAACACTGGACCAGAAGGGGAAGACCGGTGCATTTTAACGAGATCAGGGTGCCGCGCATCGCCGACACCATCGTCGAGCAGATCGAGGGGCTGATCCTCGACGGGGTGCTCCAGCCGGGCGAGAAGTTGCCGGTCGAGCGCGAACTGGCACGGCAGTTCAACGTCTCGCGCGCGTCGCTGCGCGAGGCGATCGCCATCCTCGAGTCCCGCGGGCTGATCGCCTCACGGCGCGGCGAGGGGACCTTCGTGCGCGACGTGCTCGCGCCGTCGCTCACCGAGCCGCTGCAGGCGCTGATGCAGCGCCACCGCGGCACGGTCTACGACATCATCGAGCTGCGGCACGGTCTCGAGGCGGTGGCCGCCTACTACGCTGCGCAACGCGGCACCGACGACGACCTGCGGCGCATCGGGGAGAGCTTCGCCGAGCTCCTCGCGGCCGCCGAGCGTGGCGACGAGAAGGAAGAGGCCGAGGCCGACCTCGGGTTCCACATGGCGATCGCCGAGAGCGCGCACAATTTCGCCATCGCCCACGCCATGCGCAGCCTGTTCGACCTGCTGCGCCAGGAGCTGGGCAGCGGGTTGGGCCGGTTGCGTGCCCACCCGGAGAAGCGCGAGACGCTGATGGCGCAGCACGCGCGCATCCGCCAGGCGGTGCTCGAGCGCGACGCCGACGGCGCGCGCCAGGCCGCGCACGCCCACATGACCTACATCGAGCAGGCGTTGCGCGAACTCGAGGCGGTCGCCGAACGCGAGGCGCACGTGCAGCGGCGCAGGGCCCTGGTCGATGGCGCGCCGGCCGCGCCCGGCGCGTGAGGCGCGGCGCGCTCCGCCGCAGGTGGGCCCGGCCGGCAGGCAGGGCGGGGACGCGTCGCGCGCCTAGCCCGGTTGCACCTCGCCACGGGCCTCGCGCCACGCCTTGATGCCGCCGCCGATGTGCACCGCGTCCGGGAACCCCGCCTGCCACGCCAGGCGCAGGGCGAGCGCCGAGCGCTCGCCGTAGGCACACACCAGCACCAGCCGCTTGCCGGTCTGCTCGGCGAGCGAGGCGAGCGGCTCGCCCTTGCCGAGCGCCTTCTCCAGCGACGGGTAGGGCACGTGCACCGCGCCGGGGATCACGCCGTCGCGCACGCGCTCCCGGGTCTCGCGCAGATCCACCACCAGCCAGTCCGCATCGGGGTAGGCGCTGACCGCCGTGGCGGCGTCCAGGGTCGCGTCGCGCAGGCGCGCCTCGTCGAGCGAGAAGCCGATGGCGAGGTTGGCCGGCACCGCGACGTCCATCAGCTTCGGGTCGGAGAGGTCGAGACCGTTCATGATCTCGGCGTAGGCCTCGGCCGAGTCGACCTGCAGGCGCGGGTTGTGCGCGCGCTCCTCGGCGATGGTGCTGACCGTGAAGCCGTTGTAGTCGTGACCGGGGTAGACCAGCGTCGTGTCGGGGAGCCGCAGCAACTTGTCGAAGATCGAGGCGTAGGCGGCCAGCGGGTCGCCGTTCTGGAAGTCGGTGCGCCCGGTGCCGCGGATCAGCAGCGTGTCGCCGGTAAAGACCCGGTCGGGCATCACGAAGCTGTAGGAGTCGTCGGTGTGTCCGGGCGTGAAGAGCACGTCGAGACGGACGCCTTCGATCTCGATGGCGTCGCCCTCGTCGACCCGCATCGAGACCCTGTCGACCTTGGATGCCTGGCCCATTACGGTGATGCAGCCGGTGCGGTCGCGTAGCGCGCCGAGGCCGGTGACGTGGTCGGCATGCACGTGGGTGTCGACCGCCTTGACCAGGCGCAGGTCGAGCTCGTCGAGCAGCTGCAGGTAGACATCGACCTTGTCGATCACCGGGTCGATCAGCAGCGCCTCGCCTCCCGGTGCCCCGGCGAGGAGGTAGGTGTAGGTGCAGGAGACGCTGTCGAAGAGCTGGCGAAAGAGCATCTCAGGTGCCGCCGCGCGTCGACGCAGCGCGGGTCGGCCCCGGCGCCGGGCCGGCGAGCCTTGCGCGCAGCCCGGCCAACCAGCGGCGCAGCGCGACAGCGCAGACACGAAAGCCCTCGCGAACGTCGGCATGGGCGCACATGGCATCTCTCCCGGGTGGGCCTGGACCCAGTATAAATCGCGTGGCGGCCGGGCATGGCACGCGCAACGACGCACCCACCATGCGGCACCACCGGAGCGTGCAGCGCGTCTCCCAACCTCGCGCACCAGGCGGGCGGCATGCCCCGGTCCTTGCGGCCTCTCCCCCCGACGCCGCCCCCAGGGGCGTTCGGTTGGCAGGGAGACTGCCCTGTTCGCCCGCACGGCTGAGCCCGTTGCGGCGGTTTCCGCTGCGGCATCGGCCGAACCGCTGATCGAATCTCCTGATGGGTGCCTTCGCTCGGCTGATGGCAGAT
>JBFIFF010000142.1:0-5751 GCA_041602955.1 Gammaproteobacteria bacterium
CGTCACGCCAGGCGATCGGGCGGATGGTGTCGGCGGGGCTGGGCATGGTCGCGTTCCGGTCGGTGGCGGCAGCCGCGCAGTGTAGCGGCTGGGCGGAGCCGGTGCAGCCTGGCTCGCAAGGCGGGCCCGGACCGGCGACCCGGATGCGCCCGTGCCGTGGCAATCGGCCTGCGGGTGGCCGGGATGCGGGTGGCGTGCAACACTCGGCCGGCCCCGGCCAGGAGGCTCGTCGTCACAATGGAGCCGATCGACTCCCTGCTCTGCGCGCGCTGGATCGTGCCGGTCGAGCCGCGTGGCGTGATCCACGAGGACCACGCCGTCGCCGTCGCCGACGGCCGCATCGTCGCCCTCCTCCCGCGCGCCGAGGCCGAGGCGCGCTTCGACCCCAGCGTGCGGGTCGAGCTCGGCGAGCACGCGCTGCTGCCGGGGCTGGTCAACGCGCACACCCACGCGGCGATGACCCTGCTGCGCGGCCTGGCCGACGACCTGCCGCTGATGACCTGGCTGCAGGACCACGTCTGGCCGGCCGAGGGGCGCTGGGTCAGCGAGGAGTTCGTGCGCGACGGCACGCGCCACGCGGTGGCCGAGATGCTGCGCGGCGGGACCACCTGCTTCAACGACATGTACTTCTTCCCGGACGTCACCGCGCGGGTCGCGTCACAGGCCGGGATCCGCGCGGTGGTCGGGTTGATCGCCATCGACTTCCCCACGGTGTGGGCCGCGGACGCCGACGAGTACCTCGACAAGGGGCTCGCGGTGCACGACGAGTTCCGCCACGACGCCCTGGTGCGCTCCGCGTTCGCGCCGCACGCCCCCTACACCGTCTCCGACGGCCCGCTGGAGCGGATCCGGGTGCTGGCCGACGAGCTCGAGATCCCGATCCACATGCACGTCCACGAGACCGCCCACGAGGTCGAGGAGTCGGTGCGCCGCCACGGCGTGCGTCCGCTCGCCCGGCTGGATCGGCTCGGGCTGCTGTCGCCGTCGCTGCTCGCGGTGCACATGACCCAGCTCGACGACGACGAGATCGCCCGGGTCGCCGACGCCGGGGTGCGCGTGGTGCACTGCCCCGAGTCCAACCTCAAGCTCGCCAGCGGCTTCTGCCCGGTGGCGCGCCTGCTGGCGGCCGGGGTCACCGTCGCACTCGGCAGCGACGGCGCGGCGAGCAACAACGACCTCGACCTGCTCGGCGAAATGCGCTGCGCGGCGCTGCTGGCCAAGGCGGTCGCCGGCGACGCCAGCGCGCTGCCGGCCGCGCGAGCGCTGGAAATGGCCACGCTCGACGGCGCCCGCGCCCTCGGCTGGGACGACGAGATCGGCTCGCTGCTGCCGGGCAAGGCCGCGGACCTGGTCGCCGTGCGCATGACGGGTCTCGAGACCGAGCCGCTCTTCCACCCGCTGTCGGCCGTGGTCTACGCCCTCGACCGCGCCCGGGTCAGCGACGTCTGGGTCGCCGGCCAGCACCTGCTGCGCGAGCGCCGCCTGACCACCCTCGACGAAGGCGAGATCCTCGCCGCGTCGCGCGGCTGGGGGGCGCGCATCGGCGCCAGCGACGCCGCCGGCGGCGCGGCGTGAGCGGCGTGCCGCGCCCGGAGTCTATAATCGCGGCCCCGTCACCTTGCGAACCAACATGAGCGAGCACCGAGGCAACGTCGATCCCGCCGAAGTCGCCAAGTTCGAGGCCCTCGCCTCGCGCTGGTGGGACCCGGAGAGCGAGTTCTGGCCCCTGCACCGGATGAACCCCGTGCGCCTGGACTTCCTCGACGAGCGTGTCGGCCTCGCCGGCAAGCGGGTGCTGGACGTCGGCTGCGGCGGCGGCCTGCTGGCCGAGGCGATGGCCTTGCGCGGTGCGGAGGTCACCGGCATCGACAAGGGCCAGGCGCCGCTGTCCGTCGCGCGCCTGCACCAGCACGAGTCCGGTGTCGAGGTCGACTACCGCGAGGCGGCGGCCGAGGAGCTGGTCGCCGAGGAGGCCGGCACCTACGACCTGGTCACCTGCATGGAGCTGCTCGAGCACGTGCCCGAGCCCGACTCCACCATCCGCGCCTGCGCGCGCCTGCTCAAGCCGGGTGGCTGGGCCAGCTTCTCGACCATCAACCGCACGCCCCAGGCGTGGCTGTTCGCCATCGTCGGCGCCGAGTACGTGCTCAACATCCTGCCGCGAGGCACCCACCAGTACGCGCGCTTCATCCGCCCGGCGGAGATGGCCAGGTGGGCGCGGGTCGCCGGTCTCGAGGCGCGGGAGGTCAGCGGCATGCGCTTCAACCCGCTGTCGCGCAGCTTCCGCATCGCCCCGCCGACCGACATCAACTACATCGCCCTGTTCCAGCGCGAGGGCTGAGGGTGTCCGCGCCGCCCAGCCGCGCCGTCCTGTTCGATCTCGACGGCACCCTCGCCGACACCGCGCCCGACCTCGCCGGCGCCCTCAATGCCCTTCTCGGCGAACTCGGACGGCCGGGGCTGCCGTTCGCCACCATCCGCCCACACGTCTCCCACGGCGCCCGGGCGCTGATCCGGCTCGGGTTCGGCCTCGCCGACGACGCCCCCGACTTCGGGCCCTTGCACCGGCGCTTCCTCGACCTCTACCGGGGCGCCATCGCGCGCGAGACGCGGCTGTTCGACGGCATGGAGGCGCTGCTCGCCGGCGCCGAGGCGCGCGGCGTCCCGTGGGGCGTGGTGACCAACAAGCCGGCCTGGCTGACCGACCCGCTGATGGCGGCGCTCGGCCTGGCCGCGCGCGCCGGCTGCATCGTCAGCGGCGACACCACGCCGCACGCCAAGCCGCATCCCGCGCCGCTGCTGCACGCCAGTCACCTGGTCGGTGTGCCGCCGCAGGCCTGCCTGTTCGTCGGCGACGCCGAACGCGACGTCGAGGCCGGGCGGCGCGCCGGCATGCGCACCCTGGTCGCTCGCTTCGGCTACCTCGGGCCCGACGACCGCCCGGAGGCCTGGGGCGCCGACGGCCAGGTCGACACCCCCGACGAGATCGCCGCCTGGCTGGCCTGACCCGCCGCCGTACCACCGGGCCGCCATCATCCCGTCCCATGCCCGACGCCAAACTCGCCGCCGCCTACCACCACTGCCTCGGCGTG
Source organism: Gammaproteobacteria bacterium (assembly GCA_041602955.1). Classification (GTDB taxonomy): domain Bacteria; phylum Pseudomonadota; class Gammaproteobacteria; order QNFN01; family QNFN01; genus QNFN01. The sequence goes on from JBFIFF010000142.1 coordinate 3,093, forward strand.
GTGCACGGCCACTACGAAAACTTCCCGGTCGCCTCGCTGCTGCTGCCTGCACGGCTGCGCGGCCCGGTCGCGGCGATCTACGCCTTCGCCCGACGCGCCGACGACCACGCCGACGAGGGCGAGCTCGCGCCCGAAGAACGCCTGCGCCGCCTCGACCTCGAGGCGCGGGCGCTCGACGGTGACCCCGACGCCCTGCCGGGCGACCCGGTGCACCTGGCGCTGGCCGACACGATCGCACTGCACGACCTGCCGCGCGGGCTGCTGCACGACCTGCTGACCGCCTTCCGCATGGACGTGACCAAGCCGCGCTACGCCGACCACGAGGAGCTGCTCGATTACTGCCGCCACTCCGCCAACCCGGTCGGTCGGCTGCTGCTGCACCTGTTCGGTCACGCCACGCCGCTCAACCTCGGGCATGCGGACGCGATCTGCACGGCGCTGCAGCTGATCAACCTGTGGCAGGACCTGGCCCAGGACATCGGCGAGCGCGGTCGACTCTACCTTCCGCGCGCCGACTGGGAGGCGGCGGGCATCGCCGAGGCGCAGTTGCTGGCGTGCGCGGACAGCCCGGCACTCGGGCGCGTGCTCGCGCTGCAGCTCGACCGCGCCGAGGCGCTGATGCACCGGGGGATGCCGCTCGGCGGAGCCCTGCCCGGGCGGCTTGGACTGGAGATCCGGCTGACGGTCGAGGGCGGGCTGGCGGTGCTGGCCGCGTGCCGCTCGCGGCGCGACAGCTTCGCCCGGCCGCGCATCCCGCGTGCGGCCCGGCCTGGCCTGTTGTGGCGGGCGCTCTGGCCGACGCGGCGCTGGCGCCCCGTCGCGCGGGTCTCGTCGTAGACCGTCCTGCTGCCGACAGCGGCCCGTCGGACCGAATCAGTTCCCACCCCCTTCCCGCAAGAAGGACGTGCCCGCAGGTCGGGTAGGCGGTGCCTTCCCCCGCCCGCACTCTGGGCAGGTCGCCGTGCCGCGCACCCCAGGGCGCGACTCGATTCGCTGACCGGCACGGCCGGGGCCGGGGTGGCACCCCCGGCCCCGTTTGGGTGCGAACGGGTCAGAAACCGCGCATGCCGTGGCGGCCGCCGCCCATCATCATCGGCGCGCGGTCGAGCCGCGCCTGCTGCTCGGGTGTCAGCTGCCCGTAGAGGGTCTCCAGTGCCGCGCTGACCTCGCCCATCGCGGCCAGCCGCTCGCCCATCAGCGCGGTGCGCTGCTGCATGCGCTGCGGCATGCTGGACCCGGAGTCGCCGTCCCACTGCGCCTTCATCTGCGCGTGGTGGGCCTGCATCCGCGCCCGCTGGGCGTCCATCTGCGCGACGAAGGCCTGCCAGGCCGGCTCCTGCTCGGCGGTGATCTGCAGATGGCCGCGCATCCGCTCCATGCGCTCGGCCTGCCGTGCCGGGTCGTGGCGGCCCTGCGGCCCGCGGCCGTGCATGCCAGGGCCAACGCCTTCACCCTGCATCATCGCGCCGCCTCCGGGCCCCTGCTGGCAGCCGCCGAAGGGTGGCGCGGCGCTGACCGCCGCGGCGACGGCGAGGCCGCCTGCGGCCAGGGTGACGAGAAGGATCGTGCTCTTGCGTTTCATGGTCGTCTCCTTGGGGCCGGGGAATCCGGCGTCCTTGTCTGAGACGATTACAGCAGGCCGGTGTAACGCCAACGTTGCACGCACGGCGCGCTTGGTAACGGTTTGTAACGGGCGCAACGGAGCTCGGTTGCGTTCGGTCGCGCCCTCCGGGAATGGCGCCGAACACCACGGCCCCTGCGCTGGGCCGGCGGCGGGGTCCCGAGGCCGTTCCCCGGGAGAGGGTTCCGGTCGACCCGCGGGTGGACTCGCCACGGCCCGGCGACGCGTGAGGTGGCCTCAGGTCGTCGGGGACCGGGTCACTCCGCCGCGGCGTGGCGCATGTGCGGGAACAGCAGCACGTCGCGGATCGACGGCGAATCGGTGAGCAGCATCACCAGGCGGTCGATGCCGATCCCCTCCCCGGCCGTCGGCGGCATGCCGTGCTCGAGCGCGGTGACGTAGTCGGCGTCGAAGTGCATCGCCTCGAGATCGCCGGCCTCCTTCTCTGCCACCTGCGCGCGGAAGCGTTCGGCCTGGTCCTCGGCGTCGTTGAGCTCGGAGAAGCCGTTGGCGATCTCGCGCCCGCCGACGAAGAACTCGAAGCGGTCGGTGACGAACGGGTCGGCGTCGCTGCGCCGTGCCAGCGGCGAGACCTCGGTCGGGTAGGCGGTGATGAAGGTGGGCTGCTCGAGGCGCGATTCGACGGTCTTCTCGAAGATCTCGATCCACACCTTGCCCAGCCCCCAGCCCGGCTTGAGCGGGATTTCGAGACGCTCGGCCAGTGCGCGCGCGCCGGCCTCGTCGTCGAGCGTCGCCGTGTCGAGACCGGGGTTGTAGTGCAGGATCGATTCGCGCACGGTCAGGCGCGCGAACGGCCGGCCGAAGTCGAAGGCCGTGCCCTGGTAGACCACCTCGGTCGAGCCGTGGACCGCCTCGGTCAGTTCGCGCAGCAGCGCCTCGGTGAGGTCCATCAGGTCGTGGTAGTCGGCGTAGGCCTGATAGAACTCGAGCATCGTGAACTCGGGGTTGTGCTGGGCCGACAGCCCCTCGTTGCGGAAGTTGCGGTTGATCTCGTAGACCTTCTCGAACCCCCCGACC
>JBFIFF010000143.1:0-5724 GCA_041602955.1 Gammaproteobacteria bacterium
CATGAAGCGAGACTACCGGCTGCTGGTGTTCGACTGGGACGGGACGGTGATGGACTCCGCCGCGCGCATCGTCGCGTGCATCGAGGCGACCATCGCCGACCTCGGGCTCGAACCGCGCAGCCACGAGCGCATCCGCCACATCATCGGGCTGAGCCTGACCGAGGCGATCGACGACCTCTACCCCGGCCAGGACGCGACGTTCCATCGGCGCCTTGTCGAGGGCTACCGGCACCACTTCCTGGTCGCCGACCCGACGCCGAGCGCGCCGTTCGCCGGGGCCGGCGAGACGCTTGCCCAGCTGCACGGCGCCGGTTACCTGCTCGGCGTGGCGACCGGCAAGAGCCGCCGTGGCCTCGACGAGGTGCTGGCCACCACCGGCTTCGGCGGCTACTTTCATGCCACCCGCTGCGCCGACGAGGCCCCGTCGAAGCCGCACCCGGGCATGCTCGAGCAGCTGCTCGAGCAGCTCGGTGCCGCACCGCGGGAGACCCTGGTGATCGGCGACACGCTGTTCGATCTGGAGATGGCGCGCAACGCCGGGGCCGACGCGGTGGCGGTCACCTACGGCGCCCACCCGCGTGAGCGCCTGGAGGCGGCGGGGCCGCTCGGGTACCTCGACGACATCCGCGACCTGCTGCCGTGGCTGGGGCACGCGGCCTGAGGAGACGATATGAGCGAAGGACGCGAAGACACCCGCTGGACCGACGGCCCCGAGTTGCCCCCGGACCCTCCGTCCGCCGCCGCCGACGGTTGGGCCGAGCGGCAGATGGCCGCGCTGCTGCAGGCCTCGCTCCGCGAACATCGCCGCACCCGGCGCTGGGGCATCCTGTTCAAGAGCCTGTTTCTCGGCTACCTGATCGCGCTGCTGCTGCTGTTTCGCTATGACGCGGCCGAGGTGGCCGAGACGGCGAACGGCCGGCACACCGCGCTGATCGACCTCGACGGGATCATCGCCGCGGACACCGACGCCGACGCCGACACCATCGCCGGGGGGTTGCGCGCGGCCTTCGACCACGACGGCACCGCCGGGGTGATCCTGCGTATCAACAGCCCCGGCGGCAGCCCGGTACAGGCGCGCTACATCTACGACGAGATCCGCCGCCTGCGCGGGCTGCACCCGGAGATCCCGCTCTACGCGGTGATCGTCGATGTCGGTGCCTCGGGCGGCTACTACGTCGCCGCCGCGGCTGACCGCATCTATGCCGCGGAGTCGAGCCTGGTCGGCTCGATCGGCGTGCGCATGGACGGTTTCGGCCTGGTCGACGCCATCGACAAGCTCGGCGTCGAGCGCCGGCTGCTCACCGCAGGCGAGGACAAGGGGATGCTCGACCCGTTCCTGCCGGTCGACGCGGCGCAACAGGCCCACGTCCAGGGGCTGCTAGACGCCATCCACCGCCAGTTCATCGACGCGGTGCGCGACGGTCGCGGCGACCGCCTGAAGGACGACCCGAAAGTCTTCAGCGGCCTGATCTGGACTGGAGCCCAGGGGGTCGAACTCGGCCTGATCGATGCCATCGCCAGCAGCGGCCAGGTGGCGCGCGAGGTGATCGGCGTCGAGCGCATCGTCAACTTCACGCCCAAGCGCGAGTTGTGGCAGCGGCTGGTGGATCGCTTCGGCACCACGCTGGCCAACACCCTCGCGGCGGGCGGCCTGACGCTCTTGCGCTGACCGGCGCCGCCGGGTCCGGCTCAGGGAACGGTGACGCCGGCCTCGGAGAGCAGACCGACCAGGCGGATCAGCGGCAGGCCGACCAGGCTGTTGGGGTCGTCGCCCTCGAGGCGCGCGAACAGCGCGATGCCCAACCCCTCCGACTTGAAGCTGCCGGCGCAGTCGTAGGGCTGTTCGGCGGCCAGGTAGCGGTCGATGACGGCAGGGTCGAGGGTGCGGAAGTGGACCGTGAACGGCTCGACGACCACTTGCGCTCGCTCACGCGCCACGTCGAGCAGGCACAGGCCGGTCAGGAAGCGCACGCTGCGTCCCGAGGCGCGCAGCAGCTGCGCGCGTGCCGCGTCGGGCGTGCCCGGTTTGCCGATCACCTCGCCGTCGAGCAGCGCCACCTGGTCGGAGCCGATCACCAGCGCATCGGGGTGGTGCTCGGCGACCGACCGTGCCTTGAGTTCCGCGAGGCGCGCCACCAGCGCCTCGGCCGTCTCGCCGGGCCGCGCCGATTCGTCGGCGTCGGGCCGCGCGGTGGCGAACGGCAGGCCCAGCCGGCCCAGCAGCTCGCGCCGGTAGGGCGAGGTCGAGGCGAGCACCAGCCCACCTGCGGGCAGGTTGTCAGCGGGCATGGTTGTGACGGTCCCGGTGCGGGCCGGGGTGGCAGTTTGGCATGGCGGGGCACCTCGTCGTTGCCGGTCCGTTCCGGGGGCGTCCCGGTGACGGACCCCGGCCCGGATCGCGGGCCGGCGCATCTTAGCACCCGGACGGGATGGCGCAGCGGGGTGCCTGGCACGGCCGACCCGTTCCCAGCTGGTACAATCGGCCTCATTCACACGGCCGGGAGCGGCTGCCGCACGGCGACCTCAGCATGGTGGTCTACGATCTCAACTGCGCGTCGGGGCACGCCTTCGAAGGGTGGTTCCGCAACCCCGAAGCGTTCGGCGAACAGCTCGATCGCGGGTTCGTGACCTGCCCGATCTGTCACACCGCGGAGGTGTCGCGCCGGCCGTCGGCGAGCCGCGTGAACCGTGGCGCCAGGCCGGCGACCGGGAACGAGACAACGACGGAGGCATCGGCGCCCACGCCGGGTGCACAAACCGTCCGCGTGATGCAGCAGGCGCTGCGCCACTTCGTCGAGAAGCACTTCGAGGACGTCGGCAGCCGGTTCGCCAGCGAGGCGAGACGCATGCACTACGGTGAGGCCGAGGAGCGCAACATCCGCGGCACTGCCTCGTTCGACGAGGTGCGCGAGTTGCACGACGAGGGGATCGAGGCCCGGCCGCTGCCGGACCCCGACGTCGGCAAGCCGAACTGAGTCCACCGTCAGCAAGACAAGCAACACCAATCCAGGGGGTGCCCTATGGCCAACGACGCCGAGCCGAGAGTCAACGACGAGACCGATGACGACATGCTCATCGACCGCGAGGTGATGGACGTCGAGGACGACGGCGGCGTGCCGACGATCGACGTCGGCAGCCAGACCGCCCAGGAGGAGCAGGGTGACGTGGCGCCCAAGGGGCGCGAGCGGCGTCGCGCCCGGCTCTACAAGATGAAGGACCGCGAGTACCTGCGGCTGATGAAGCCGCTGCAGATCGAGTTGCTCAAGTTCCAGAACTGGGTCAAGGAGTCCGGGGCCAAGGTCTGCATGCTGTTCGAGGGCCGCGACGCGGCGGGCAAGGGGGGCACCATCAAGCGCGTCATCGAGCACATGAACCCGCGTGGTTGCCGCGTGGTCGCGCTGGAGAAGCCGACCGACAAGGAGCGCACCCAGTGGTACTTCCAGCGCTACGTCGAACACCTGCCGTCGGCCGGCGAGATCGTGCTGTTCGACCGCAGCTGGTACAACCGCGCCGGGGTCGAGCGCGTGATGGGTTTCTGCTCCATGGACGAGGTGCGCGAGTTCCTGCGCTCGGCGCCAGAGTTCGAGCGCATGCTCGTGCGCTCCGGGGTCCACCTGCTGAAGTTCTACTTCTCGGTCAGCAAGGAGGAGCAGTTCAACCGCTTCACCCGGCGCGAGACGGACCCGCTCAAGCAGTGGAAGCTCTCTCCGGTCGACCGCGAATCGCAGGACAAGTGGCCGGCCTACACCAAGGCGAAGGAGGACATGTTCTTCTTCACCTCGACCCTCGACGCGCCGTGGACCGTGATCAAGTCGGTGGACAAGAAACGGGCGCGCATCAACACCATCCGCCACCTGTTGAGCCGTTTCGACTACCCGGACAAGAACCACGAGATCCTCGATACCGATCGGCGCATCGTGCGCACCGTCGCCGAGGAGCTCGACCACGATTGAGCCGCGGGGACGCGCCGTGACGGAGGGGCCCGGGCGCATCGTGATCGAGGCGCGCGAGGTGTGCCACGACGGGGTGTTCCGCCTCGAGCGCTACCGCCTGCGTCACGCGCTGTTCCGCGGCGGCATGAGCCCGCCGCTGACCCGCGAGCTGTTCGAGCGCGGCCACGCGGTCGCCGTGTTGCCATACGACCCTCGACGCGACGCCGTGGTGCTGATCGAGCAGTTTCGTGTCGGGGCCCTCGCGCGTCCCGGTGGGCCGTGGCTGGTCGAGATCGTCGCCGGCATGATCGACGGCGACGAGCCCCCCGAGGCGGTGGCGCGGCGCGAGGCGCTCGAGGAGGCCGGGCTGCGCCTGGGACGCCTCGAGCAGATCTGCCGCTTCTACACCAGCCCGGGGGGCTCCAGCGAGACGATCCAACTCTACTGCGCCGAGGTCGACACCCACGGCTGCGGCGGCATCCACGGCCTGGTCGAGGAGGGCGAGGAGATCCGTGTCTTCAGCGAATCGGCCGATGCGGCACTGGCTCGGCTCACAGCGGGCAGCATCGACTCGGCGAGCCCGGTCATCGCCCTGCAGTGGCTGGCCCTGAACCGGACCCGGCTGCGTCGGGCGTGGGCCGCCGCGGACTGAACGCCTCGCCCCGACTGCTATTCTTTGGGCGTGGTTGACCCGCCAGATTGTCCCGGGACGACCGCGTCCCGGCTGCGGCCGTCGACGCTGGGCAAGGTCCTGGCGATCGGCGCCGGAGTGCTGCTGCTTGCAGTCGTCCTGCTCGACTGGCTCGCGCTGCTCGAATGGGGACCGCTCAAGCTCAGCGAGATCGCGTTCACCCCGGCGGCGCTGGTCGACCTGCTCCGCGGCCTGGGCGGCTGGGCGGTCGCCGGGTCGCTCGGCCTGATGGTGCTCCACTCCTTCGTGCCGTTCCCGGCGGAGTACCTGGCGGTGGCCAACGGCATGGTGTTCGGATTCGTCTGGGGCAGCGTGATCACCTGGAGCGGGGCGATGCTGGGGGCGTGGCTCGCATTCGGACTTGCGCGCGCCCTCGGCCGGCCTTACGTCATGCGCATCGTCCCGACGCGGCACTGGCAGCGTATCGACACCTGGACCGGGGACCACGGCTGGTCGGCGCTGCTCGCCGCACGACTGATGCCGGTGATCGCCTTCAACCTGATCAACTACGCCGCCGGGCTGGTGCGGGTGTCGTGGTGGACCTTCACCTGGACCACCGCGCTCGGCATCCTGCCGCTGACGCTGTTGATGGTGCTGCTCGGCGAGCGCATGACGACGATGCCGCCGTGGGCTTGGGTGGCGCTGGCGCTGGTCGCCGTGGGTGTCTGGTGGCTGCTGCGGCGCTTCCACCGCAGCGGGGCAGGGAGTTCCGGTCGCGACGGCGCCTGACCCTGTCGTTCGGTGGCGTTCAACGGCCGTGTCCGCGACCCGATCGTCGTGCAGGGTGGCCGCGCAGGGGCGCGTGGGCGGCAGAACGGGCGCGGATGCCGTTCACGCAAACAGGCTTCCAGCAGGAGTCGCGGTGCCCGCGCACAGGGCGATGACCCGGCTGGGTGGGGGCCTGAACAGCGCGCTGGACCTCGGCGTGTCTTGGACGACCACGCCCCAGGCCGGCGGCCACTGGGCACAAGCGCCAGATCCCGGACCCGGCCATGAGCCTGGCCCCGGCTTCATCCCGGTGTCTCGGGCAGGCGGCTCCACGCCCGCAGCACCTCCCCCGCCAGGCAGCCCACGAGACGCGGTGGGCCTCCGCTTGCCGGG
>JBFIFF010000144.1:0-5722 GCA_041602955.1 Gammaproteobacteria bacterium
ACAAGACGCGCATGGAGACGCTGTCGCGACGCAGCGCGGCCTACATCCGCCCGTCGCCGTCGGGCAACACGCTCGGCGGCATCGCGCGGCGCACGCGCGAGGCGATGCTGCTGTGCGAGGTGGCCGGCTACGACGTGATCCTGGTCGAGACGGTCGGCGTCGGCCAGTCGGAGACTCGGGTCGCGGAGATGACCGACATGTTCGTGCTGCTGTTGCTTCCGGGCGGCGGCGACGAGCTGCAGGGCATCAAGCGCGGGATCATGGAGCTCGCCGACCTGGTCTTGGTGAACAAGGCCGACGGCGACCTCGCGGCGGCGGCCGGGCGCGCCGCGGCCGAGTACCGCAGCGCGCTGCAGCTGCTGCACCCGCGCTCGGCGCACTGGAAGGTGCCGGTGCAGACCTGCTCGGCGCGCGGTGGGCAGGGCATCGACACCGCCTGGCAGGCGGTGCTCGACTACCGCGACACGCTGCGCGAGAGCGGCGAGTTCGACACCCGGCGCGCGGCCCAGGCACGTGCGTGGATGTGGTCCGAGGTGAACGACAGCCTGGTGCGCGCGCTGCAGGGCGACCCCGCAGTGCGTCAGCGGATCCCCGAGCTCGAGGCCGCGGCCAGCGAGGGGCGCATGCCGCCGACGCTGGCCGCGCGTGAGCTCCTCGAACTGTTCCTCAAGCACCACGACCGCTGGGACTGAGCGGACCGGCTGACGTCCCGAGACGCCCGATCAACCCGGTCGCCGGGGCGCGCACCGCAGATGCGGCGAGCCCCGGGGCCAGAACACAGGGAGAACGACATGAGTGGCGAACGCCCCTTCAAGGTCCTCGGCATCCAGCAGATCGCCGTCGGCGCGCTCGACAAGATGAAGCTCCGCCGGCTATGGATCGACACCCTCGGTTTGAAGCTGAGCGGCGATTTCCAGAGCGAGCGCGAGAACGTCGACGAAGACATCGCCGTGGCCGGCTCCGGGCCGCTCAAGGTCGAGGTCGACCTGATGCAGCCGCTCGATCCGGAGAAGAAGCCGCGCGTCAACGACCCGGCGCTGAACCACGTCGGCCTGTGGATCGATGACCTGCCGGCCGCGGTCGCCTGGCTCGAGGCCCAGGGGGTGCGGTTCACCCCGGGCGGCATCCGCAAGGGGGCGTCGGGCTTCGACATCTGCTTCATCCATCCCAAGGGCAACGATGCCGCCCCGATCGGCGGGGAGGGGGTGCTGATCGAACTGGTGCAGGCGCCGCCCGACGTGGTCGACGCCTTCGCGCGGCTGGCGGGGTAGCCTGCGCTCGTCGGGGCCGGATGCCGGTCGGGTTTTAGCCCGACGCGCGAGCGAATCGCCCGCACACCGAGGGCGGACCGAAGTCCGGCCGACACGGAGACGCGATGCGGGCGATCGACTGGATCGGCCGTGGCGCGCCTTGCCATGCCCGGGGCGGCTGGCTATCCTGCCGCCCTTTCCTGAACCCGGGGATCCGCCGCCATGTCTGACACCGCCCAGCACGTCCTCTTCCTGTTCCCCGGCCAGGGGTCGCAGTACCGCGGCATGGGCGGCGACCTGCACGCGGAGCACGAGGTCGTGCGCCGGGTCTATGCCGAGGCCAGCGAGGTGCTCGGCTACGACCTCGCCGAGCTCGCCTTTCGCGATCCCGACGACCGGCTCAACCTCACCCGGTACACCCAGCCGGCCATCCTGACCCACTCGATCGCCTGCCTCGAGCTGTTCCGCGAGCGCACCGACGGCCGGCTCGCACCGACCCTGGCCGCCGGCCACAGCCTCGGCGAGTACTCGGCACTGGTCGCGGCCGGCGCGCTTGGCTTCGCCGACGCGGTGCGCCTGGTGCAGCAGCGCGGCGAGCTGATGGGCACCCATGGCGAAGGCGAGATGAGCGCCTTCCCGGTCGAGCTCGAGGTCATCCGCCCGCTCGCCGAGCGCCACTTCTGTGCCGTCGCCGGCTGCAACCTCCCCGACCAGACCGTGGTCGGCGGGCGCAGCGCCGACCTCGAGGCGCTCGAGGGTGCGGTCGCCGAGGCCTTCCCGCGCAAGCGCGCGGCCCGCCTGAAGACCGAGGGGGCCTTCCACACCTACTACATGGTCGAGGCGGCGCGCCGCTACCGCGAGGTGCTCGACGGCGCGAACTTCACCCTCACCGACGTGCGCGTCCTCTCCAATTTCACCGGCGGCTTCCACGACCCCGATCCGGTGGCGATCCGTTCGCGGCTCTTCTTCCAGCTGTTCCACCCCGTCATGTGGCATGCCAACCTGCAGACCGCGCTCGCCGAGGGGGTGGCCACGGCGGTCGAGTTCGGCGGCGGGATCGGCAAGGGGGAGACGCCGGAGGAGAAGCGCCCCAACCTCGAGGGGATGCTCAAGAAGACCCTGCGTGGCACCACGCACGAGGTCGCCTACCAGGCGGTGATCAACCGCGCCTCGCTGGCCGAGGCGGTGGCTTTCGCGACCGCCTGACGCTCAGCCGAACGACCGGGCATTGACGGTCGCGCCACCTACGAGATTGCCCTTGCGCTGCAGCCCTGCGTGATCAGCGACGCGCGGTCGGGCAATGCCGTGGCGCGACGACCGTGGCATCGGGCGCGAAGGCGCGCAGTCGCTCGACCTCGGTGCAGGGCAGCGTGCCCACCCCGCTCAGGTCGACCCGGCGCAGCTGCCCGCGTGGCCATGCCAGCAGCGGTTCGACGGAGACGATGGCGCTTCCCGCGAGGTCGACCTCCTGCAGCGCGACGAGCTGCTCGAGTCCATCCAGCGCGGTCAGCCCGGCCTCCCTGCAGCGCAGCGCCACGAGTTCGGCGACCTCGCTGCCCCGGTGGTCGCGCGCCACGCATCCCGCCAGCACGCGGTCGGTGTAATGCAGCACGTGGACGTCCGGTTCCGCGTGTGCGGCGTAGAGGGCGGTGTGCTCGTTGAGCGCGCGTGCCGCGTTGCCGATGACGGGGTCGCCGCAGCGCCGCTCTGTCCCGCACAGGTCATGGAACACCTCGGGGTTGGAGAAGACCTCGAGTCGGTTGAGCCGCTCGCCGCTGATCCGGCGCATCCAGCCGCCCACCATCACGGTGCCGAACTCGCCGGGCTGCGGTCGGCCGTCGCAGTTGCCGACCGCATAGCCGTTGGCGTAGGGCTTCACGGCGTCGGCCTGGCCACGTCCACGCGTACAGATGTTGACCTGAACGCCGTGGTTGAGGCCCATCACGTGGCCGAGCTCGTGGGCCAGTGTGTGGCTCCCACAGCGCGGGCGCATCGCGGCCAGCGCGCGGGTCGGGTCGGCGAGCTCGGCGCGGGATCGGTTGACCGCGAAGGCGCGGCCGCAGTTGGCCTTGCCCCGCAGCATCAGGCCGTCGTGCAGCAGGACGGTGAAGTCGGCGCCGTGCGTGTCCGCGGTGTCATACAGGGTCGCGAACGGACCGCTGGCGACGTGCATGGCCTCGAGCAACTCGATCGCGTCGTCGGTCACGAGGTCGACCACGGCGACGTGGCTGACGGTGGCCTCCAGCTCGACGCGACTGCGTGAGAAGGTGGCGTTGAGCTCCTCGACCATGCGCGTGATCCGCGCCGTGTCGGTGCGCGCGGCGGTGTCGCGCTCGACGAGGAACTGCAGGCCGATGGACTCCGCCCGCGCCCCGGTGGCGGCGAGGCCGAGCGCGAGGCCCAGCGCCAGGCCGAGGAGTCCGTGTACGGGTACGCGAGGCATGACCATCTGCTCCAGCCGGTCCGGTACGCCGGCCCCGCCGACGCCATCGAAGCGTAGCCCGCGTGGGCCGACTGGATCAGAGGAATTCGATATACACGTATATTCCGTGAGTTATAGGTCAGTGTGCGTAGGTTGATTTAATTTCCATATGTATTACATTGCTTTTACTGGCCCCATAACCTGGAGCAGGACGGCCATGATCACCTACGACGACTCCGTCACGGATCGCCCGGTCGCGCAGCAAGGCGCGGCCGAACAGCGCGACCGCGAATCCACCTACACGCAGATCCTGCAGACGCTGCAGCTCTGCCCTCTGGGTCAGGAGGACGACGGCCGTCACCTGACCCGCTCAGTGATCCTCGGGGAGAACTAGCCCGGGCTGGGCCTCCGCCCCGCGACGGGTAGGCCGTCCGCGGGGTGTCCGGCGCGTCGCGCTCAGTTCGGCGGGCGCCCGCGGACGGCCTGCTGAACGCCTGCCCCGCCCGTCGGGCGCCCTAGGCGCAGGGCTCGCTGGTCTCGAAGTCGCGCAGGCCGAGCAGGTAGAGCAGGCCGTCGAGGCCGACGGTCGAGATCGACTGGCGCGCGTTGGCGCGCACCACCGGCTTGGCGTGGAAGGCGATGCCTAGCCCGGCAAGGGCGAGCATGGGCAGGTCGTTGGCGCCGTCGCCGACCGCGACCACCTGCTGCAGGTCGATCCGCTCCAGCGTGGCGATCTCCTGCAGCAGGCGCGCCTTGCGCACGCCGTCGATGATCTCGCCGCTGACCCGGCCGGTCACCCGGCCGTCGACGATCTCCAGTTCGTTGGCGTAGACGTAATCCAGCCCGAGCCGCTGCTGCAGGTGGCGACCGAAGTAGTCGAAGCCGCCGGACACCACGGCGGTCTTGTAGCCGAGGATGCGCAGGTACTTGAACAGCCGCTCGACCCCCTCGGTCAGCTCCAGTCGCGCGGCCAGTTCCGGCAGCACGCCGGCGTCGAGGCCGGCGAGCAGCGCGACGCGGCGCTGGAAGCTCTCCTTGAAGTCGAGCTCGCCGCGCATCGCCGCGGCGGTGATCGCCGCGACCTCGTCGCCGACCCCGGCCAGCGCGGCGAGCTCGTCGATCACCTCGTGGCGAATCAGGGTCGAGTCCATGTCGAACACCACCAGGCGGCGGTTGCGGCGGTAGAGCCCCTCCCTCTGGAACGCGACGTCGACGCCGAGTTCCTGGCTGATGGCCATGAACTCGGCCTGCATCGCCTCCGGGTCGATCGCCTCGCCGCGCACGGTGAGCTGGATGCACGCCCGCTGCGGGCCGTCGTCCTGGCGCAGCGAGACGCGCCGGGTCAGGCGCTGGATGTCCTCGATGTTGAGGCCGTTGGCCGAGACCACCTGCGCGATGCGGTGCAGGTGCTCGGCCTCGATCTCGCGGCCGAGCACGGTCACGACGTAGAGCGACTTGCCGCGCTCGGCGACCCATGCCTCGTAGTCGGTCTCGCTGACCGGCGTGAAACGCGCCTGCAGCTTTGCCTCGTGCAGGTGGAACAGCACGTCCTTGAGCGCGGCCGAGTCCTCGAATCGGTCGGGAATCTGCACCAGCATGCCGAGCGACAGGGTGTCGTGGATCACTGCCTGGCCGATGTCGAGGATGCGCACGCCGTAGCGGCTGAGCACGCCGGTCAGCGATGCGGTCAGCCCCGGCTCATCATGGCCGGAGACGTTGATCAGGACGATCTTGCTCATGGTTTCCGGGGGGCGGAGGTGAGCGGCGATGGTACCGGCTCGGCCCGGCGGCGCAAACCCGCGCGGCCGCCGCGCGGGCATGGTGCGGATCTGTGATCGGGTTCACGGTCGGTGGCGGGTGCCGGGGGCTACGGTTCGCTCCGGGGAGCAGGCGAATTGGCGCCGCCATTCGAAGCGAAGGAGATTCCAGATGTCGAACCGCATGCTGCTGCTCCAGGTGCTCGGTGCCCTGTTCGCCGCCGGCCTGCTGGCCAGCGGCCCGGCGTTCGCTGGCAAGGACAAGGTGAGGTACAAGGCCAAGGACCGCGACG
>JBFIFF010000145.1:0-5712 GCA_041602955.1 Gammaproteobacteria bacterium
GCACGGTCTAGACTGCAGGTCGGGCTGTGGAACATGCGGGACCGACCATGAGCGAAGACGACACCCCGCGCGGCGAACTCGTGCTGCGCACCCTGGCGATGCCGGCGGATACCAACCCGGCGGGCGACATCTTCGGCGGCTGGGTCCTGGCACAGATGGACATCGCCGGCGGCATCGCCGCCGCGCAGCGCACCGGCGGTCGGGTCGCGACCGTCGCGGTCGATTCGATGAGTTTCCACAAGCCGGTCTACGTCGGCGATGTGATGTGCTGTTACGCCGACGTGGTGCGCACCGGCACCACGTCGATCACCTTCCAGATCCAGGCGTTCGTGATCCGTGGCGGCCATTCCGGGGTGCGCGTGAGGGTGACCGAGGGGCTGTTCACCTTCGTCGCCATCGACGAGGCCCGGCGGCCGCGGCCGATCGCCTCGTCCGCTCCCTAGAGCCAGTCGCTGAACTGCACGCCGAACCCCAGGCTGGTGACGCTGTGATCGTAGTCGATCAGGCTCTCGCCGAAGCCGTTGAACAGCTGCACGTACCCGCGCAACTGGCCGCGCAGCGGGAAACTCCAGTCGAGTTGCAGCGCGCCGCGCGGGGATCCCAGTTCGAGGTTGTGGCGCCCCATGGCGGCGAAGGTGTGCCGGCCCGCCTTGTAGACGCCGTAGACCTCGAAGTTGCCGAGGTACGCCTCGATGTCGGGGTTGTCGTCGGTGGCCGCATCCTCGGGCAGGCGCCACCACGGCTTGAGCGCCAGCGCCAGGTCACCCCGCTCGAGCACCATCGTCGCGTAGACCCGGTTCCAGCTTCGCGACAGCGCCCCGGCGCGACCGTTCGACTGGTGCGAGAGGCCGACGTGGTTGACCCGGTTGGTGAAGCCGAGGAACTTCCAGTCGTTGACGAACGACAGCCATGCCTCCGCCTCGTGGTCGGTCTCGCGGAACGGTGAGGAGACCACGTCGTCGGTCTGGAACTGCTGCCAGAAGGAGCGGTTGGTGTAGGCGAAGAAGAGGTCGCCCCCACTGCCGAGAAGGTCGTGGGCCAGCGGGAACTTCAGGCTGATCTGGAACTTGGTCTCGACCGGCTTGAACGGGTCTTCACCGAGCGAGGGGAACTGGCCGGCGAACGCCCCGAGGTTCGGCTCGGAGACGTTGTAGGCAAGCAGCAGGTAGTTCGGGCGGTGCGGCGTGATCACGAACGGCCGGCCCATCGTCTCGCCCTCGGCGACCAGTCGGCGGGTCACCGCCGGCGCGGCGCCCATCTCGTCGGCGGATGCGCCGGTCAGCTCCTCGCGACAGGCGCGGCGCAGCGCTCCCACCGTGACCTCGTCGCCCGCCGCGCGCAGGCGCGTGGCGAGGCAGTCGTCGAAGTCGATGGGCGTGTCGGCCAACGCCGCGGCCGGCAGCAGCCAGCACAGCGCCAGCCGCCGGGCGAGCCGCGCGAAGGACATGGGTCTCGTGTGCATCGTCTCTCTCCCAGCCCGGCACCTGAATCACCGGGGCGTAGGTGCGCCGGGGCGCCATTGGAATGCGTCACCGGCTCGAGGTCAAATGGCGTACCGCCGGGCGACGTCGCCCACGCCATGACGGTTATGATGGAGCCCCGTCCCGCCGGACGCGATCCGATCCATGCCCGAACCAGCAACCCCGCTCTTCTCGCACCGCCCGTACTGGGCGAAGCGCCTGCTGCCTGCCCCGGTGCTGCCGATGAGCCGCGCCGGGATGGATACGCTCGGCTGGGACGCCTGCGACGTGATCCTGGTCACCGGCGACGCCTTCGTCGACCACCCGAGCTTCGGCGCCGCGGTGATCGGCCGCCTTCTGGAGGCGCACGGCTTCCGTGTCGGCGTCATCGCCCAGCCGGCATGGGACGCGGCGGAGCCCTTCGCCGCGCTGGGCCGGCCGACGCTCTTCTTCGGCATCACCGCCGGCAACATGGACTCGATGGTCAACCGCTACACGGCCGACCGCCTGCCGCGCAGCGACGACGCCTACACCCCCGGCGGCGAAGGCGGCCGGCGTCCCGACCGCTGCACCATCGTCTACGCACAGCGCGTGCGCGAGGCGTTCCGCGATGTTCCGATCGTGCTCGGCGGCATCGAGGCGAGCCTGCGCCGCACGGCCCATTTCGACGGCTGGTCGGAGACCGTCAGGCGCTCCATCCTGTTCGACGCGCGCGCCGACCTGCTGCTCTACGGCAACGCCGAGCGCGCCATCGTCGAGGTCGCGCACCGGCTGGCGCGACGCGAGCCGATCGCCTCGATCCGCGACCTGCGCGGCACCGCCTACGCCTGCCGCAGGCTGCCCGGGGAGCTGCAGGTGATCGATGCCAGCGACCCCGATGCCCACGTGGTCTCGCTGCGCGACCGCGCCCACAGCGCGCTGCGCCTGCCGTCGTTCCAGCAGGTCAAGCAGGACCGGCGCGCCTACGCCCACGCCTCGCGGCTGCTGCACCTCGAGTCCAACCCGCACAACGCCCGCACGCTGGTCCAGGACCACGGCACCGCCGAGCTGGTCATCAACCCGCCGCCGTGGCCGCTCACGACCGAGGAACTCGACCGCGTCTACGAACTGCCCTACACGCGCCGCCCCCACCCGGCCTACGGCGACGCGCGCATTCCCGCCTACGAGATGATCCGCACCTCGGTGAGCCTGATGCGCGGCTGCTTCGGCGGCTGCACCTTCTGCTCCATCACCGAGCACGAGGGACGGATCATCCAGAGCCGCTCGACCGACTCCGTGCTGCGCGAGATCGAGGCGATCCGCGACCAGGTCCCGGGGTTCACCGGGGTGATCTCCGACCTCGGCGGGCCGACCGCGAACATGTACCGTCTGAACTGCTCGGACCCGGCGGTGCAGGCGAAGTGCCGGCGTCTCTCCTGCGTCTACCCCGACATCTGCCCCACGCTCGACACCGACCACGCGCCGCTGATCGAGCTCTACCGACGCGCGCGCGCGCTGCCCGGCATCAAGAAGGTGCTCATCGCCTCGGGCGTGCGCTACGACCTGGCCGCCGAGAGCCCGGAGTACGTCAGGGAGCTTGCGACCCACCACGTCGGTGGCTACCTGAAGATCGCCCCGGAGCACAGCGAGGCGGGGCCGCTCAGCAAGATGATGAAGCCGACGCTGCGCGCCTATGACCGCTTCAAGACGCTGTTCGACCGCTACTCCAAGCAGGCCGGCAAGGAGCAGTACCTGATCCCCTACTTCATCGCCGCCCACCCCGGCACCAGCGACGAGGACATGCTTAACCTCGCCCTGTGGCTCAAGGCCCACGGCTTCCGCCTCGACCAGGTGCAGACCTTCCTGCCGACGCCGATGGCGCTGGCCACGGCGATGTACCACTCGGGCTTCAACCCGCTGAAGCAGCTGAAGACGCCGGAGGCGGTGAGTGCGCCCAAGAAGCTGACCCAGCGCCGGCTGCACAAGGCGTTCCTGCGCTACCACGACCCGGCCAACTGGCCGCTGCTGCGCGAGGCGCTGAAGAAGATGGGCCGCGCCGACCTGATCGGGAACGGCAAGCGCCACCTGGTGCCGGCGTGGCAGCCTGGGCGCACGCGGGGGACGGGACGGGACGGTGCTTCGGGGCGGCGTGGCGACGCCGGGCGCGGCCGGCCAGGGCGCACGGCCCGTCGCTGACCGGCCGCCGAGGCGCGCCGGCAGATCACCCGCAGCGCTTCAGCGCCGACGCCGGCGCCACCACAGGCCCGCGTACAGCAGCAGGTTGAGCAACACCACGCTGACGCCGAGTCCGACCTGCAGCGCCGGCGTCAACCCGGGGGGATAGAGCAAGGGCAGCAGGTAGTGTGCGACGAAGCCGCCGTCGTAGCCGGCCTCCCCCGCCGCGCGGCGCAGGGCCACCTCGAGGGGCGTCAACGGGCAGATCCAGCCGTTGATCTCGAGCAGGGCGGCCCAGGCAACCGCCGGCAGGTGAAGCCACGCGACGCGTGGCCAGCGCCACGTCGCCAGTGCGCCGAGGACCACGAAGACCACGAACGCCAGGTGCAGCAGCACCACCAGGTCGGCCAGCAGGGCCGTGGTCATGGAACGACAGCGGCCGGCGGCACGACGCGGATGCGACGGTCAGCGCCCGAGGCCGCCACGCGGTCCGTCGCGAAGCGTTCCGCTCATCGTCGCTCCTCGTCGTCTTCGGGGTCGCGCAGCGGGAAGGTCGGCAGGTGCAGGCCGCGGTAGATCGCCGCGACACGCAACATGACGACGACGGCCATGCCGAGCAGCGCCGCGACCAGGTCGTCGGCCCCGGCGCGCAGCGCGACGAGGTAGGCGAGCGCGCCGGCGATCGCCGCCGTGGCGTAGACGTCACGGCGCAGGATCAGCGGCACCTCGTTGCACAGCACGTCGCGCAGCAGGCCACCGGCACAGCCGGTCAGGGTGCCCATCAGCACCACGCTCGGTGCCGGCAGACCGAGTCGCTCGGCGATGGTCGCACCGCTGATCGTGAACAACGCCAGGCCGCCGGCGTCGGCGAGCAGAAGCGCCCGCTCCGGGACCCGGGCGCGGCGGGTATAGAGCAGGGTCAACAGCGCGGCGGCCAGGATCACGGCCGGATAGGTCGGGTCGGCGATCCAGAAGATCGGGTTGCGGTCGAGCAGCAGGTCGCGCAGCGTGCCGCCGCCGATCGCGGTGACCGTCGCCGCGACGATCACGCCGAGGAGGTCGAGCTCCTTGCGCGCGGCCATCAGTGCACCGCTCACGGCAAACACCGCGACACCGAGCAGATCGAGGACGTAGAGCAGCATCGTGATGGCACCAATCCTGGCCCATTGTAAACGCCGACACCGTTTCGGCGACCGGGCGTGGCTCACGGCGATCCCGCCCGGCCAGCCAGGTGCATGGCCAGTCCGTCCCTGACAAAGCATAATCCGCGTTCGCAGTGGTTGAACGGTGGCCCGGATATTCAAGGAGGATGCGCATGCTCAAGTGGTCCGAACAATTCGACACCCGGATCGACGTCGTCGACGAACAGCACCGACGGCTGGTCGAACTGCTCAATGAACTCTACAGCTGCTCGCTGGACCGCCACGCCGACCTGGCCACCGTCGACGGTGCGCTCGAGACGCTGTGCGAGTACGCCCACACCCATTTCCGTGACGAGGAGCAACTGATGGAGGCCTCCGGGGTGGACCCGCGCCACGTCTCGCTGCACAAGATGGAGCACAGCTCCTTCGTCTACGACATCGAGCGCATGCGCAACCACCTTTCGCCCGACGAGTCGGCTGCCGAGGCGGCCAAGAAACTGGTCAAGTTCGTCACGTCCTGGCTGACCTACCACATCCTGGGCATCGACAAGCTGATGGCCGGCCAGATCCGCTCGATCGCCGGGGGGAGCGATGCGGCCACCGCCTACGCAAAACACGAAATGGCCCAACTCGACACCCCGACCATCCGCCTGGTGCTCGACGCCGTGCTGCAGATGTGGCGCGAGGCCACCGAGCGTGCGCACCGCCTCGAGGAGGAGGTCGCGGCCCTGCGCGCGGAACCTTCTCCCAAGGAATAGGACGGGTTCGCGAGCACGGCCCCGGTCGGGGCCGTCACCGCCATCGTTCAGGCACGCTCGACCGGGAACGCCAGCACGTCGTCGATGCGCTCGAGCCCAAGGTCGAGCATCAGCAAACGGTCAAAACCGAGCGCCACCCCCGCGCAGTCCAGCAGGCCCGCAGCGAGAGCGGCGAGGAATCGCGCGTCGTGCGGGGCC
>JBFIFF010000146.1:0-5712 GCA_041602955.1 Gammaproteobacteria bacterium
ACCAGTTCGTACTCGTTGGGGTCGTACTCCAGGTCGGCGTCCTGGACGATGACGATGTCGCCGGTGGCGCGGGCGAAGCCGGTGTGCAACGCGGCCCCCTTGCCGCGGTTGGCCTCGTGAAACACCGCGACCAGATCATCACGCCCCTGCGCCGCTTCGCGCAGCAGCTCCCGGCTGCCGTCGGTCGAGCCGTCGTCGACGACCACGATCTCCTTGCCCTCAGGAGCCGCCGCCGCGACCGCGGCGATCAGGTCGAGGAGGGTCGCAGCCTCATTGAAACAGGGAATCACGACGCTCAGTTTCACGGGTGAGCGGACGGGCGTGGCAGGGGGTCTCGGCGCGGGCATGGCGCGGAAGCTTAGCACCCTCAAGCGCCGGGCCGCAGATAGACGAAGCCGGCGAGGATCAGCGCCAGGCCGCAGGCAGCGTTGAGGCCCACGGCCAGCCAGAACAGGGCCGGGCGCGTGGCGCGCTCGAGGCGGATGGTGCGCAACCGCACCCGTCCCATGTCCAGCGCGTCCCAGCACAGCGCCAACAGGCCGCCACCGAGCAGGAGGCCGAATGCTCCCAGCCGTGGGACCAGCGTCGCGTCGTCGGTGGCCTGCAGGACCCACCAGCCCACGGCGAACGCCGCGATGAAGAGCAACAACACGGCTCCGGTGGATGGGCGCATCGGGTAGCCGAGAGGACGCCCGGCGGGTGCCGGGCGTCGTGCGGGATCATTCGTGCAGGTTGGGCGGGTCCGGGTCCTCGTCCCAGCCGGGTTCCGGCTCGGGGAAGCGCGCCAGCCACTCCTCGAGCAGCTTGACGTGGCCGCGCTCGTCCTCGGCGAGGTGCTCTGCGGTCTCGATCAGCTTGGGGTCGACGCTGTTCGCGATGACGTTGTCGAAGAACTCCACCGCCTTCTTCTCGAACTGCAGGGCGACGGCGATGGCGTGGTACGGGGTCATGAGGTAGTGCACCGAGTCGACCTCGGGGGCCTCGGGGCTCTCGTTGTCCCAGGCGTACTCCCATGGCTTGAACTCGGGCAACTCGAGGCCGTCGCCCATCGCCTCGACCGCGGCGATGTGCTTGGCCTCGATCTCGGCCAGCTTACGGAACAGCCGCGCGACTTCGTGGTTGTTGTGCACCTCCATCTGGTCGGCGAGTTCGTCGTAGCGCTGCGCGGCCTCGGCCTCCATGTCGCGGGCGTGCGCCAGGAGATCCTCGATGCTGGCGATGACGTTGGCGCCGGCGGCAGCCTGCTCGGGTGAGTTCATACCAGGAACTCCTTGTCGAGTTCGGCGAGGTTCTCGACGCTCGCCTTGAGCTCGGGCTGGAATGGCTTGCGGCTGCCGACGTAGAGCGGACCGGTGTTGAGGCCGTCGTCGCTCATCAAGCGTCGCGCGGCGCGTGCCGGGTCGTCGGTCGGATCGACCGGCGACGGTCGCGTGGTCTTCTTCCACTCGCGCTGCTCGGGACGGTAGGTGACGCACGGGCTGAGTATCTGGACGAACGAGAAGCCGGGGTGGGCGATCGCCTCGGCCAGCACCTTGGCGGTGCCGTTGGGGTCGCCGCTGGAGCAGCGTGCGATGTAGTTGGCACCGGAGGCGAGCGCGATGACCAGGGGGTTGAACGGGTTGATGCCGGGGCCGCCGGGGGTCAGCTTGCCCTTGGCCCAGGTCGCCTCGGTCGTCGGCGAGGCCTGACCCTTGGTCATGC
This sequence comes from Gammaproteobacteria bacterium, assembly GCA_041602955.1. Taxonomy (GTDB): domain Bacteria; phylum Pseudomonadota; class Gammaproteobacteria; order QNFN01; family QNFN01; genus QNFN01. The sequence goes on from JBFIFF010000146.1 coordinate 1,702, forward strand.
CGTAGACCTGGTTGTCCATGACGATGTAGGTCATGTCGACGTTGCGCCGGCAGGCGTGCAGGAAGTGGTTGCCGCCGATCGAGAAGCCGTCGCCGTCACCGCCGGTGACCAGCACGGTCAGCTCGGGGCGTGAGACCTTCAGTCCGATCGCCAGCGGCAGCGCGCGGCCGTGGACGCCGTGGAAGCCGTAGGTGTTGAGGTAGGCCGGGATGCGCGACGAGCAGCCGATCCCGGAGATCACGGCGACGTTCTCGGGGCTCAGCTTCAACTCGGCGAGCACCTTGGTGATCGACGACAGTACGCCGAAGTCGCCGCAGCCGGGGCACCAGACCGGCTTGACCTCGGACTTGAAGTCCTTGGCAGTGAGAGGTGCGCAGGCGGTGTTGGTGTCCATGATCAGCTCCAGTTGGCAAGGCGGTCGACGATCTCCGCCGGGCGGATCGGCAGCGGGCCGGGCTTGGCGAACACCTGCACCTCGTCGGGCAGGTCGTAGTGTGCGCGCAGGAAGTGGTGGAACTGCCCGCTGTGGGTCTGCTCCACGATCAGCACGCGCCTGACCCCCTCGAGGGCCTTGGCGAAGCGTTCCCGCTGCACCGGGGCGAGCAGGCGGATCTTCAGCAGCCGCGCGTCGCCGCCCTGGGCACGCACGCGCTCGAGCGCCTCGGCGACCGGCCCGCAACTCGAGCCCCAGGTGATCACCGCGGTGTCGCCCGCACCGTCGATCTCGGCCCAGTGATCGCCGTAGTTGAAGCCGGTCAGCTTGCGCAGCCGCTTGTCCATCTGCGTGCTGTGGTCGAGCGCCGAACTCGACGGTGTGCCGCTCTCGGCGTGTTCGAGGCCGTCGGCGGTGTACTGGCCGCCGGCCATGCCCGGGAGCGGCATCGGCGAGACGCCGGACGCGGTGTTGGCGTAGCGCTTGAAGCCCTCGGTGATGGTGGCCGGCTTCTCGCGCTTGGCCAGGAACGCGACGTCGGCCGGGCGCTCGATGATCGCCTGGCTCTGGCCGAACGACTGGTCGGAGAGGACGATCGCCGCGGTCTGCAGGGTCTCGGCGAGGTGCACGGCCCACTGCGTGGTGAACAGGCAGTCGCCGATCGAGATGGGTGCCAGCACCAGGTGCGGCGCGTCGCCGTGCAGACCGTAGACGGCGATGTTGAGATCGCTCTGCTCGGACTTGGTCGGGATGCCGGTGGAGGGTCCGCCGCGCATCACGTCGACGACGACGATCGGCGTCTCCGAGGCGACGGCCAGGCCGATCGACTCCATCATCAGCGCCAGGCCGGGACCGGCGGTCGCGGTCAGCGAAGGGGTGCCGCCGAACGAGGCGCCGATGATCTGCGTCACCGAGGCGAGCTCGTCTTCGGCCTGCACCAGGACGCCGCCGACCTTGCGCAGCGCCGGCGCGAGCCACTCGAGGACCTCGGTCGCCGGCGTGATCGGGTAGGCGGCGACGAAGCGCACGCCGCCGCGCACCGCGCCGAGGCCGGCGGCTTCGTTGCCGGTGATGCTCCAGCGCGTCGTGTCGGCCTTCGGCGCCGCAAGGCGCGGCACCGGCGGCAGCGCCGCGGCCGCCTCGGCGCCCACGCGCAGGCAGGCGATGCCGGCGTCGATTGCCTCCTGGCCCTTGCGCTTGAGGGCGCGCTCGATGATCTCGATCACCGCCTCCTGAGGCAGGCCGATCATCGCCGCGACGGCACCGAGCGCGAGCATGTTCGGGCGCCCGCCCTCGATGCCCTTGCACATCTCCTTGAATGGCATGTCGGCCTGGCGCGCGCCGGTGGCGACGATGTTCGCCGGTCGCTCGCCCCCTTCGGGATCGCCAAGCATCAGGCTGTCGCCGTCCATCGGGATCTCGGCGGCGAAGCGGCCCACGTTCTGCCAGTCGATCGCGACGAGCAGGTCGAAGCGGTCGGTGTGCGCCTCGACCGGGTGGGTCGCGATACGCACCATCGCCGCCGCCTCGCCGCCACGGATCTGTGGCCCGGAGGAGCGCGTCATCAGCGCGTAGTAGCCGGCGCGCCCGGCGGCGTCGAGGAGCATGCTGCCGGCGGTCATCACCCCCGCACCGCCGCTGCCGGTCAGCACGATCGATACGGAGGACGTGGTCTGGGTGGTCATGGTGCGCTCTCTTGCTGGTGGGTCGGTCGGCGCATCCATGTGCCGGTCACTGGTGATCCGTTGTTGCGGCGCATCAACGCCAACGATAACGGTTCTTTATGGCGTCTCGCTATTCTATTGATGCACGTCATCTGCACAAGCCTGCTGTTGCCGTGGGTCGCACCGCCCTCGTTTCGCCCGAGGGAGTCACAAGCCCTGTTCGCCTGACCGGGATCAATTTTTACTTGACGTTTACGTAAACGTAAATATAATGGCCCGAAACGACAAACACAAGTACATGGACAGGAGGAAGTGAGAGTGAGCCCCGAACCCCACCGCTGGGAAATGACCGCCGTCGCCGCGCCGCTGGCGAGGTCCTCGTTCGCGCCTGCCGCACCCGGTGCGGGCGAGGTTACGGTGGCGATCGCCGGCTGCGGTGTTTGCCATACCGACCTCGGCTACTACTACGATGGTGTGCGCACCAACCAGCCGCTGCCGCTGACGCTGGGTCACGAGATCAGTGGCCGCGTGGTCGCGACCGGTGCCGGTGCCGAGACGTGGCACGGGCAGGCGGTGATCGTGCCGGCGGTCATCCCGTGCGGCAGCTGCGACCTCTGCCAGCGCGGCCACGGCACCATCTGCCGCGCACAGAAGATGCCGGGCAACGACATCCACGGCGGTTTCGCCACCCATATCACCGTGCCATGTCACGGCCTGTGCCCGGTGGACGAGCAGCGCCTCGCCGCCGCGGGGCTGGAGCTCGCCGACGTCTCGGTGGTCGCCGACGCGGTGACCACCCCGTACCAGGCCGTGGTCCAGGCCGATGTCCAGCCGGGCGACCTCGCGATCGTGATCGGCGTCGGCGGCGTCGGCGGTTATGCGGTGCAGATCGCAGCGGCGTTCGGTGCCACCGTGGTGGCGATCGACGTCGACCCGGCCAAGCTCGAGACCATCACCGCCTACGGCGCCGCGCGCACCTTCGATGCGCGCGAGATCTCGGGCCGCGACCTGCGCAAGGCCGTGCAGGGGTACGCCAAGGAGCAGGGCCTGCGCGCCACCGAGTGGAAGATCTTCGAGTGCTCCGGCACGGCCGCGGGCCAGGCGACCGCCTATGGGCTGCTCACCTTCGGCGCCCACCTCGCGGTGGTGGGTTTCACCATGGATGCCGTCGAACTGCGCCTGTCGAACCTGATGGCGTTCCACGCCAGGGCGCAGGGCAACTGGGGCTGCGACGTCAGTCTCTACCCGCACGCCCTCGACCTGATCCTCGACGGACGCGTGCAACTGGCTCCATTTGTCGAGCGCCACCCGCTCGATGCCATCCAGGAGGTGTTCGCCGCGGCCCACGACCACGCGCTGACGCGGCGTGCGATTCTGGTGCCCGGGATGTGACTGGCGTGCCGGCCGTATTCTTCGTTCGGGTCGGACTTCAGTCCGACGACGGGTGCAGATGACGGGCCGGAGCAGACCTAGACAAGACAAGCAGAGGACAGGACCGAAATGAACCCCAAGACCGCAGAGATCGTCGCCAATACCAAGCCGGCCGAGCTCGTTGACCACAACCTCGTCGCGGCCGAGATCGAGTCGCTGTGTGATGGCATGGTGCGCTACGAGTTGCGCCCGGCGAGGCGTCGCGACGGCAGCGTCGCCGACGGGCTCTACAACGCCTGGATCGTCCTCAACAACCCCAAGCAGTACAACAGCTACACCACCGACATGGTCAAGGCGGTGATCCTCGCCTTCCGCCGCGCTTCGGTCGACCGTAGCGTCAACGCGGTGGTTTTCACCGCGGTCGGGGACAAGGCGTTCTGCACCGGCGGCAACACCAAGGAGTACGCCGAGTACTACGCGGGCAACCCGCAGGAGTACCGCCAGTACATGCGCCTGTTCAACGACATGGTCAGCGCCATCCTC
>JBFIFF010000147.1:0-5701 GCA_041602955.1 Gammaproteobacteria bacterium
CGCCAGCAGCCGCTCGACGTTGACGCGGCTGGTGGTGGTCGCAATCGCCTGGCTCAGGCCCGCCGCCCGCGCCTCGGCGATCAGCCGCGCGACCCCGGGGCGGAGCGTGACGCCGGCGGCGAGCAACTCGCCGTAGCGTCGCGTCTTGTCCACGTGCAGGCGACGCACGAAGGCGTCGAATCCCGCCCCGTCTGCGCGCGCTTTGTCGTAGCTGCGGGCGTAGAGCGCGATGCGCTCGCGGCCGCCGGTGATGCCGAGCAACTCGGCATAGCACGCCTCGTCCCAGTGCCATGGCAGGCCTTGCGCGGCAAAGGTGTCGTTGAAGGCCTGGCGGTGGCGCTCCTCGTTGTCGACCAGCGTGCCGTCGACGTCCCAGATCAGGGCGGCGAGGGCCACGCGTCAGCCCGCCAGCACCAGCAGCCAGGTCACGCAGGCGATCACCAGGGCGAGCAGCACCGCGGCCGAGCCCGTGTCCTTGGCCCGGCCGGCGAGCGCGTGATGCTCGGTACCGTGGCGGTCGACCACCGCCTCGATGGCGCTGTTGAGCAACTCGACCAGCGGCACCAGCAGGACGCTGCCGACCAGCAGCGCGCGCGCCACGCCGTCGGTCCCGAGCCACAGGCCGAGCGGCACCAGCAACAGGCACGCGACGACCTCCTGGCGGAACGCGGCCTCGTGGTGCCACGCCGCGCGCAGGCCGGCCAGGGAGTAGCCGAGGGCATGCCACAGGCGCGCCAGGCCGCTGCGCCCGGGCTTCGCGGAAGCGGGTTCGGGTGTCTCGGGAAGCATGTCACGAGCCTAGCACGCCGCGTGCAGGCGGCAGTGTGGAGAGGGCGAAGAGACGGGAGGCGGGAGATCGCTCCCCCGCCCCCCGGATTCCGGTGACGCTGTCGGAGCGGCCGACTCAGGCCGCCGAGACCGCCCGCGCCTCCTCGGCGTCCGCCTCGTGCGGCAGGATCGGGATGCGGATGCCGGCCACCTCGCGCATCAGGCGCACCACCTGCGAGCTGTAGCCCGACTCGTTGTCGTACCAGACGTAGAGCGTGCAGCGGTTGCCGCTGACGATGGTCGCCTCGGCGTCGACCACGCCGGCGTGGCGCGAACCGACCAGGTCGCTCGAGACCAGCTCGGTCGAGGCGGTGTAGTCGACCTGCTCCTGCAGGTCGGAGTGCAGCGCGACGTCGCTGAGGAAGTCGTTGAGACCCTCGCGGCTGGTCTCCTCGCCGAGGTTGAGGTTGAGGATCGCCAGCGAGACGTTCGGTGTCGGCACGCGGATGGCATTGCCGGTGAGCTTGCCCTCGAGCTCGGGCAGCGCCTTGGCCACCGCCTTGGCGGCCCCGGTCGAGGTGATGACCATGTTCAGGGCGGCGGCGCGGCCGCGACGGTCGGCGCTGTGGTAGTTGTCGATCAGGTTCTGGTCGTTGGTGTAGGAGTGCACCGTCTCGACGTGGCCGTTGACGATGCCGAAGCGGTCGTTGAGCGCCTTGAGCACCGGGGTGATGGCGTTGGTGGTGCAGCTCGCGGCCGAGACGATGCGGTCGTCCGCGGTCAGCATGCCGTGGTTGACGCCGTAGACGATGTTCTTGATCGCCCCCTTGGCCGGCGCGGTCAGCAGCACCTGGGATGCCCCGGGGCACTCGAGATGCTGGCCGAGCCCCGCCTCGTCCTTCCAGATGCCGGTGTTGTCGACGATCAGCGCGTCGCGGATGCCGTAGGCGGTGTAGTCGACGCTGGCCGGCGAATCGGAGTAGATCACCTTGATGATGTTGCCGTTGGCGAGGATGGCGTTGTTCTCCTCGTCGACGGTGATGGTGCCGTTGAACGGGCCGTGGACCGAGTCGCGGCGCAGCAGGCTGGCACGCTTGTGCAGGTCATTGCCCTTGCCCTTGCGCACGACGATGGCGCGCAGGCGCATGACGCTGCCGCCGCCGGTGCGCTCGATCAGCAGCCGCGCGAGGAGTCGGCCGATACGCCCGAAGCCGTAGAGCACCACGTCCTTCGGCTGCCTGGCCTGGGCCGGCCGATCGACGATCTCGGCCAGCTCCCGGGCCAGGAACTCGCGGACTGGCTGCGGCCGGCCCTCGCGGATCCAGGCGATGCTCAGCTTGCCGAGATCGACCCGGGCCGGCGACAGCGCCATGCCGCTGAGCCCCTCGAGCAGCGGGTAGCTGTCCTCGATGGCCAGTTCGCCGCCCTCGAACTGACGCACGTAGCGGTGCGCCTTGAGGATGTCGATGGTCGAGCAGTTGGCGATGTTGCGGCCATAGACCATCGGCACGATGCCGGCGTCGCGGTAGAGCTTGCCGAGCAGCGGGACCATCGCCTCGGCCAGTTCCTGGCCGCGCTTCCACTGGTCGAGGTAGGTGTCGGGATTGTGCATGGTTGCCCCTCGTCACGGTTGAAACGGATCGGTGGCCCGGCCACGGGCACCCCGCCGATGTGGCGGGGGCGTCGAGCCGAGCCATGAAGTCCTCTCGCCGGGTCCCGGAACGCGCCGTGGCCGCGGCGATCGCTCCGGGTCAGAATTGGCGCATATTCTACAATACATTGGAAATCAAAGTGTTTTCTTGGGTCATTAACCCCGACTATCGGGCCGGAGCCTGTTGTAAAGCGACCACTTGGACGTCACTGTGAAGGTCCGTTCGCAGCTTCCGCTCCACCCCGTCCCCGCAGCGGAGCGATGAGCGTGGAGCCGGTATGCCCCTGATTCCGGACCACGCACTGCGCCTCGCCATGCTCCCCGAACCCGGCGACGAGGCCGCCATCGGCCGCTTTGCCGCCACCTTCGACGGCTACGCCCATTTCGGCTCGCTGCACGCCTCGGCGGTGGCGGCCCACGCCCGCCGTCGTGAGACGCTGACCGACCTGCGCAACGAACTCTTCTTCGCCTGGCGGGCGTCGCGGCACGGGGTGGGCGACGAGTTCGTCGCCGTCTACGCCGAGTTGTGGCCGCTGTTCAGGAGGCGGCTCGCCGGGCCATGAAAAAGCCGGCGCGCGGGCCGGCTTTTCCACGCACGCGGGCTTCGCTCAGACCCGCAGCGCGCCGTCCACCTCGAGGCAGCGGCCGCTGATGTAGTCGTTCTCGAAGATGAAGACCGCGGTCTTGGCGATCTCCTCGGGCTTGCCCAGGCGCTTGGCCGGGATCATGCCGGCGATCTTGTTGCGCGCCTCCTCCTTCATCGCCATGACCATCTCGGTGCCGATGTAGCCCGGCGCAATCGCCGCGGCACGGATGCCGAAGCGCGCCAGTTCCTTGGCCCAGGTGACGGCCATCGCCTGCACCCCGGCCTTGGTGGCGGTGTAGTTGGTCTGCCCCATGTTGCCGTGGCGCGAGATGCTGGAGATGTTCAGGATCACCCCCTGGCTCCCCGTCCTGATCATCTGCACCGCCGCCTCCCGACCGCACAGGAAGGTGCCGGTGAGGTTGACGTCGATCACCTGCTGCCACTGCTCGAGGCTCATCTTGTTGACGATCTCGCCGTCCTTGACCTTGACGAACAGGCCGTCGCGGGTGATGCCGGCGTTGTTGACCAGGCCGTGCAGCGCTCCGAAGTCGGCGACGATCTGCTCGAACAACGTCACCACCGACTGCTCGTTGGCCACGTTGCACTGGTAGGTCCGGGCCTCGCTGCCGAGTTCCTCGCACAGGCTGGCGGTGACGTCGAGCGCCTCCTGGTCGAGGTCGGCCAGGGCGATCTTGGCGCCGCGCTCGGCGAACTGGACCGCCATGGCGCGGCCGAGGCCGCGTCCGCCGCCCGTGATGGCGATGACCTTGTCTTGAAGCTCCATGTGGTACCCCTGTGTCTGCGTTCTTTCAGGTGCCGCCCGGTCAGGTGATGCCGACTCCAGCCCCTGCCTGGTCAAGCGTGATTGTGCACTGCAACATCCTACCATTTTGTTGCGCTGCAACCAAGTCTTCCCGCACCCCTCTCTGCTATGCTGCGGACCTGAGCAGGGAGACCCGTTTGGACCCAACCCCCCCCGCCTCCGGCGGTCCCGATCCGGCCGCTGCGACGGCCGGATTCCGCCTCGACGACAAGTTCACCGCGGAGCACGGCGCGATCCTGCTCAACGGCACCCAGGCCCTGCTCCGCCTGCTGCTGGTGCAGCGCCGGCGCGACGCGGCAGCCGGGCTCGACACCGCCGGGTTCGTCTCCGGCTACCGCGGCTCGCCGCTGGGCGGTCTCGACCAGGCGCTGTGGGGCCAGCAGGCGCTGCTCGACGCCGCGCCGGTGCGCTTCCAGCCCGGGCTCAACGAGGACCTTGCCGCGACCGCGATCTGGGGCACCCAGCAGGCGGCGTCGCTGCCCGGCGCGAGCGTCGACGGGGTGTTCGCCCTGTGGTACGGCAAGGGGCCCGGCGTCGACCGCAGCGGCGACCCGGTGCGCCACGCCAACCGCCAGGGCACCTCGCCCCACGGCGGGGTGCTGATGGCCTTCGGCGACGACCACGGCGCCAAGTCCTCCACCGTGACCCAGCAGAGCGAGCCGCTGCTCGCCGGCCTCGGCGTGCCGGTCCTCTACCCGGCCAGCGTGCAGGAGATCCTCGACCTCGGGCTGCACGGCTGGGCGCTGTCGCGCTTCGCTGGCACCTGGGTCGGGTTGAAGCTGGTCAACGAACTGCTCGAGACCACCGCGAGCGCCGACGCCGACCACGCGGCGCGCGTACGCGTCACCCTGCCCGTGGCGGGCGACCTGCCTGCAGGCGAGCGCAGCGGCCGCCTCGCCTTCGACCCGGTCGGCGAGGAGGCCCGCCTGGTCGAGGCACGGCTGCCGGCGGTGCACGCCTATGCCCGCACCAACACCCTCGACCGCGTCGAGTTCGGCGCCCCCAGCGCGCGACTCGGCCTGGTCAGTGCAGGCAAGGCCGCGGTGGACCTGCGTCACGCGCTGGCCCTGCTGGGGATCGACGAGACCGACGCCGAACGCCTCGGTGTCGCCCTCTACCGCCCGCGACTGATCTGGCCACTGGAGCCCACGGGCCTTGCCGACTTCGCACGCGGCTGCACCGAACTGCTGGTGGTCGAGGAGAAGCTGCCGTTCCTCGAACCGCAGGTGGCGAGCGTGCTGTTCAACCTGCCCGACGGCGAGCGCCCGCGACTGCTCGGCAAGCGCGACGCGGACGGCCGCGCGCTCGTCCCGGCCCACGGCCAGCTCGACCCACCCGCGGTCGCACGCATCCTCGCATCGCGGCTGCGCGCCCTCGGCCTGGCGCCGGCGGGGCTCGAGTCGCGCCTCGACGCACTCGAGCGCGAACCGTCCGCGACGACGGACGGTCCGCGACGACTGCCCTACTTCTGTGCCGGCTGCCCGCACAACACCTCGACCCGGGTGCCGGAGGGAAGCCTCGCCCTCTCCGGCATCGGCTGCCACACCATGGCGCTGTGGATGGATCGCGACACCCTGCCGCCGACCCAGATGGGTGGCGAGGGGGCGAACTGGAACGGCATCGCGCCGTTCGTCACCACACCGCACGTCTTCCAGAACCTCGGCGACGGCACCTACGCCCACTCCGGCCTGCTCGCGGTGCGCGCCGCGGTCGCCGCCGGCACCCGCGTGACCTACAAGCTGCTCTACAACGACGCGGTCGCGATGACCGGCGGCCAGCCGGTCGAGGGCGGCTTCACGGTCAGCGAGATCGCGCGCCAGCTGCTCGCCGAGCGGGTGCGGCGCGTCGTCGTCGCCGGCGACGACCCCGCGAA